>JBCCVR010000051.1:0-36461 GCA_039194995.1 Cyanobacteria bacterium P01_E01_bin.42
CCCAGTTCCCACGCCAGAGATGAGAAAATCAACTTGTCCGTCCGTATCTTCCCAAATTTCCTGACCTGTCGTCAGACGATGCACTTCGGGATTGGCAGGATTATTAAATTGTTGCAGCATATAAGCGTTTTCTGTTCTGTCTACAATTTCCTGCGCTTTCGCGATCGCCCCTTTCATGCCGCCACTTGCGGGGGTCAATTCCAATTTTGCCCCATAAGCCCGCAACATGATCCGACGTTCCATACTCATGCTTTCCGGCATGGTTAAGATTAACTCGTATCCCTTTGCTGCCGCCGCCATTGCTAAAGCAATTCCTGTATTGCCCGAAGTCGGTTCGACTAGAATGGTTTTGTGAGGTGCGATCGATCCCGCTTGTTCCGCTTTATTAATCATATGTACCCCAATCCGGTCTTTCACCGAGGCTGCGGGGTTCATTCCTTCTAACTTAACGAGGATTTGTGCGGTGCATCCTTCCGCTTGGGGAATAGCGTTCAGCCGCACTAAAGGAGTCCGACCGATCAGTTCCGTGATATTGTTAGCAACGTGCATAGATATTTCGCTAGTCAATCTTGATAGATAATTGCAAGGATCGCGATCGATCCAATAGATCGACAATAAGCAACAACTTGCGATCGCACTCCTGAATTACAGATTCTTTTAAGGGAAAAGCCTCGATGATGAAGGATCGAGGAAAAAAGGCGTATAATAAACCCATTAAAATTTCAGTTTAAAACTTTACACTTAATCCCAGAACACCTTAAAAATAATGCTTCCAGGCTCGATCCTCCAAAAACTAACCGTCCGTTGCCAGCAAATCAATCGTTCCCTCAATTTGGGGGTTTATTACAAAAATACCCTTGTTGCCCTCTGTCACGCCCTCGAAGATTTTGTTTTGGAAAGCGAGGGAAAACCCATCATTCTGGCTGCATTTCAGCAAGGTAAATGGTATCTCCAAGAAGCCGATCGCTATGGAGAAATGGCGGAAAAATCCTCGGATATTGCCATTTTAGCCACCGCCGATACGACTTGGGCCAACCATGCCACGTCTCAGAAAGATAATGTTTCTCTCGTCAGTCTCTCCCCCGAAGATCCGGTTTCTCAAGAATGGCACTTAATGATCCTCTCGCCAACCTACACGGCGATGGTGTTATGTCAAGAGCTATCCGACTCGGATTATGGCGCGGCGGGCGTTCCCGATAACGATTTGGAGCGGAAATTTTACGGATTTTGGACCTTTGAACCGGAATTAGTGCGGGAAACTGTCAATCTCACTATTTCTCATATTGGCGAATACGATCGCGACTTGCAACAGCATCTCAGCGATCGCGTGGAGACGATGAATGCAGAATTCGGTCATTGTCAGAGAGACGATGTGAATGCGGTTGTGACGAAAGTAGTCGATTACCTGCAAGCGATTCATCAGGATGGAACGGCAATAATGAACGGCGGGCAATTATTGGATGATAATTTAACAGCGAATGAGGTTCAAGCATATCTGCGAATGGCGCAACTGATCGATCGCGCCGATGCCACAAACCCCAACGCCGCCGCCGAAGTTGCCGCCCTCGCCGAAGCAATGGGACAATTGTTAGACTTACCTGCATGGCAGATCAAGCGCTTGCGACTGGCGGGATGGTTGCATCGCCTCGCCCCCCTGCAAGGGGCCACTTTGGGGATCGATCCCCAATCGAAAGCACAACAGGAAATCTTACAAAAACAGGGATTGTTACCGAAAGCCTCAGTTTTGCAAGCCATGCCCCAATTAAATGCGATCGCCTCGATTATCACCTATCAGAGCGAATCTTGGGATGGTTCGGGACAACCGGAAGGATTATCCTACGACGAGATTCCTTTAGAATCGCGTATTTTATCCCTCATGTCCTACTTTCAGCAATGCGTGGCTTTTTATCGAGAGGATGGGAAAGACAATGCGATCGCGGAGGCATTGGGTAACTGTCAAGAAAAAGCAGGAACGATCTTCGATCCCAAGTTAGTCGAAGCCCTTGTTTTATTAGCAATGGGAATGCAGCAAGGTATGACATTACAAAACATTCAACCCAAGATGTCTGCGGGTCTCTGGCTGCTAGATGAATCCGTCACTACCTCACCGTCACCAGTTGGAGGATAACAAACCAATAACAAACCATAACCCACCCCCCAACCCTCAACCCACCCCCTAACCCCCTCCCAAGAGGGGGAAAGCAAGAGGGGGAGTGCAACAAACAACAAACAACCAATAAAAAAATGGATATTGAAAAGATTCGTACTGGAGACCAGAAACAACTGTCGGGCGTAAATTTAGAAGATGAAGATTTTTCGGGCGGCCAACTGGAAAATGTGAATTTAGCAGGGGCGAATTTAGTTGGTGCTGATTTTTCCCGGGCGACGCTGAAAGGCGGGCGTTTGGATGGGGCGAATTTGTTGGGGGCGAATTTGAATCAAGCGGATCTGCGAGCCAATTTCTTAGGGGCGAATTTAATGCAGGCAGATTTAAGCAATTCTGATTTGCGGGGAAGCAATCTACGCGGGACGAATTTGATGGGCGCAAAGTTTGTTCAAGCCTCTCTCGCCGGGTCTTTTTTAAGCGGTTCAAATCTAACAGGCGTAAATTTACAAGGAGCAGATTTGCGGGGTGCAGATTTGCGCGGCGTTAATTTTAATAGTGCCAACTTAAAGGGTGCAAATTTGGCGCAAGCAGACTTACAAGGGGCAAACCTAAGCGAGGCGAATTTAGAGGAAGTAGACTTACGGGGGGCGAATTTAGCGGGGGCGAGTTTTGCGGGAGCAAATCTACTGTGTGCGGAGTTGGAAGGGGCAAATTTAAAAGGCGTGAATTTCGATCGCACTTGTTTGGTAGGGACGACGATTAGCGATTAGAATTTGCGAGGCGATCGCCGTCTAATCTTTCGATGGATGAAACCCCACTAAAGACCAGAGCGTTCGGTTCGAAACAATGGTAGGCAGTAAGCACGGCGATCGCTTTCCTGAAGATGGATAAAGAAAGCGTAAGTTTGGATAATTATCCAGATTTGATATAAATTTTAAGTTCAGCACCTACTCAGCCCCGTTTAATCTTCAAGATGTTTACTACGAGCAATACATCATTGGCGAAATCGAGTAGACCCATGCACATGAACCCCTCACGAAAAATTGCGATCGCTGCTTTTGCAGGTTTGATGCTGGTCGCAGGTTATACCGCGTACAATTGGCAATCGAGTCGCGTTTCCGAGACACCCACTACATCCGAGACACCAATCGCATCCGAGACACCCGCCGCATCCGAGACACCCGCCGCATCCGAAATCCCAGACACAATTGAAACCGATTCATCTAGCCGTATCCGTTATTTTTCTGATAATAGAGGGGTAGCCATTCGCGGTACTGACCCCGTAGCCTACTTTACCGAAAAGCGTCCCGTTGCGGGTACGTCAGAATTTACCCATACTTGGAGTGGAACGACTTGGTGGTTTTCGAGTGCGGAAAATCGCGATCGCTTTGCAGCCAATCCCGAACAATATGCGCCTCAGTATGGCGGTTTCTGCGCTTGGGCAGTCAGCCAAGGCTATACTGCCCCCGTAGATCCCCAAGCGTGGAAAGTTGTCAACGACAAGCTCTATCTTAACTTCAATAAAGGGGTGCAACGTCGTTGGGAACGAGATATTCCGGGCAACATCAGGAAAGCCAACGCCAATTGGCCTGGGGCGTTAACCAGTTCTGGGAATATCTAGAGGGAGCGATCGCGTTGTTTGTGTAGTCCGCAAAAAACTGCGATCGCGTGAGTATCGAGATTTAGTCAAAGCCGGATCGGAAGTTAAATTCAAACCCCTCGAACCGGGCTTGCCCAGCTTCACGACTACAATTAAGGAAATCGACACAGTGTTGGTACGCGACGAGCAATTACAAAAATCAACCTTACAAGTTAGGGCGTTAATCGATTCTCCTGAAGGCAAATTACAACCCAATGCCAAAGTCTATGCAACGATCAAACCTTCCCAAAAAATTCCACTTTACGAGCAAGCGAGACGCGAAATTTTGAACTTGTTTAAGTTTAGAAAGTATTCATAATATCAAATCTGGAAAATCAACTTTGATATCGTAGGTTGGGCTAGCGACAGCGTAAACCTATACAAGCATTTATGCTTCTGCAATACATTCTTCTTGGGTGCGATCTTCCAATTCCTTCATTTTTGCCGTTAATCCTTCTGCATTGGCACTCCCACCAATAAACTCAATCCCAAGCCAACCGCGATCGCGTATTGTATTTTCATGTTCTTACCCATTAAATTTTCAGGTAAACTTCCCGTGCCGCCCGATGCAACAGGGAATGGCGATACACCAAGTCTGACATATTCTTGGCATAGCCGCCGCCAATGACCGCCCCCACGGGATGCCCCGAGGCTTGACAACTGCTTAAAACCAAGCGATCGCGCCGATAGATCCCCCGATCGCTTAACGCTAATTTCCCCAAGCGATCGCCGACGTGAGTATCGACCCCTGCATCATAAAGCACTAAATTTGGATTTACTTTAGTGATAAGTTCCGGTAAGTGCTTAGCGAGGATTTGCAAGTATCCCTCATCGTCTAACCCTTCCGGGAGGGGAACATCGCGATCGCTGCGTTGCTTGCGGTGGGGAAAGTTAATTTCGCAGTGCATCGAAAAAGTAAAAACCGTCTCATCATTTTGGAAAATATAGGCGGTGCCGTCTCCTTGATGCACGTCAAGATCGACAATGAGAATCTTTTGAGCAAGATCGAGATGTTGCAGGACGCGGGAGGCGATCGCAAGGTCGTTAAAAATGCAGAACCCGGATCCGAAGTCGGGAAAGGCGTGGTGAGTTCCTCCGGCAGTATTGCAGGCGATGCCGTGTTTGAGGGCGAGTTGTGCCGTTAAAATCGTGCCGCCAACCGCCGTCAGGGTGCGCGTGACCAAACCCCGACTCCAAGGCAACCCGATGCGCCTCTGAGCTTTTGGGGGTAAAGTTCCTTCGATATAAGCGCGAATGTAGTCGCGATCGTGGACGAATTCTAACCATTTTTGTGAGGGAATCTCCGGCAGATGCACCCATTCTGGCAAAACAATTTTCTCTTTTAAAAGATATTTATAGAGGAGTTTAAATTTTGGCATGGGAAAGCGATGCGCTTCCGGTAAGGGGGTCACGTAATCGGGATGATAAGCGATCGGTATCATAGAAGTGAGTTTTTCTTCTCAATTGAAGGACAATTCTAGCGGCAGTTTTTTTGTGTTTTGAGAAGGCGATCGCGCGATCGAATAGCATTGTCAAACCAGCAATTGTATTTTATCTTAGTGAATGTCAAGCGGCTTTTAATGAAAACAATGGCAAGTATAGCAATCCTAAATGAGTTGTGAAAAAGCATCGAATCTTTCCAGATTAGGAAAATTGAATAATTCATATTTTGCAAAAAGTTGAAATAGATGATTAAGGAGCTTAAAGTTTTTGCCAAAACGATAAAATTTTCGTAACAAACTTTTCAATTGAAACCAAATTGCTTCAACGGGATTTTCTTCCGGTGCATAGGGAGCAAATAACTCACAGGTTATTTTCCATGCTTCTCTCTCTAAACCATCATTTTGTGTCCCTAAAAAATCTTTCATTATCTGACCTTTATGATAAGATGCTCCATCCCACAATATCTCCTCCCATGAGGTGACATTCGTCCATCGCATATACCACAAGTCTTCCCGTCTCTATCTCAACTCTATATTTCTGTACGATTTCCTTGATTTCTTGATTTCTTTGTTTGACTTTTTCCTCGTCTTTTTTGGGATTCACTTTCTCTGCTTTTTGTCTTGTTATTTTGGCTTTTCTGTAAATTTAATAATAGCTTTCTTTCGCCTCAAACACAACATCATATTCTTCAATTAAATAGATTTCTAATTCTAATATATCCCAATGGTTTTGTGACAATAACCATTTTAGTGTTTCTTCTTCTTGGATTTCATTCAGTTTTTTTTCCCTTTATAACCTAGACGTAATCCTTCTATCCCTTTTTCTTCAAAGTTTTGCTTCCACTTACTTACGAAGGCTGGTGAGACATTTAAGATATTCTCGATCGCACTATATACATATCCTTGTAGCGCTAACTTAACTGCTAATGCCCTCTTCATTTCTCTTGGATCGCGATTTTAGTTTTACTAACTTCTTTCTCGTACCCAAACCCGAACGGCACGACGTAACGCACGACGACCTTGAAGCCGGTAAGATTCAATCAATTGAGGGAGATCGCGAATGGGTAACTGAGGAAAAGTAGGACTGAATTCAACCCTGATATATTGCCCCGATCGCAATGTATAAATCCGAAGTTCTCCCTCTTCATAACACCAAATTTCGGGAACTCCCAAACGTGCATAAATGGGGAAGCGATCGAGGGATTTGCTCGTGAGGTCGATTTCGAGGGTAAGATCGGGAGGTGGATCTTGTGCGAGATCAAATTCTAGTTTTCCCCGTATGAGGGGTTCATTTTGGAAATAAAAACAATTATCCGGTTCTAAACCTGCCTGTTTGACTTGTTTGCGCCATGTTGTCGAACCATAACTCTCGTAATCCATATCCAGTTCATCGGCGATATCTTTGATCGCATCCGCGATCGCCTCGCGATAATATTCATGTTCCGGTAAGGGAGTCATAATTTCTAAAGTGCCCGCATCATAGGCAATTCGACTGGCTCGACTCTCGCCCAAATCGAGGAGCAAATTTTCAAACTGCTGCCAGCTTATATTGTGGAGTAAAACGCGATCGGCTTTTTGTTTGGTTAAAGTCATCTTCTCTTTCAGAGCGCAAGGGGAGGCCATCGGTCGATCAACTACTTTGAAGTTTCCTTACAATCCCTATCCATTTTATCTTTCCGGGTATCTTTATCATTCCCAGAGCCAGAGTAATATTAATATAGATAAATCTAAGTCGCTTTGTTCTGGGGAGCCAACCGTGCGAATTCCGCTCGACTACTACAGGATTTTAGGGGTATCCATTCAGGCGACCGCCTCCCAACTCGGTCAAGCCTATCACGATCGCGCCTTGCAATTGCCCCGTCGAGAGTACAGCGATATTGCTATTAACTCGCGCAAGCAGCTACTCGACGAGGCCTATTCGATATTGTCCGATGCAGAAGGGCGATCGGAGTACGATGCCAGTTTTCTCGCGAAAACCCAACCCCTCAATACCCAACCCCTTCCCCAAGATCTGGCTTGGGAAAGCGATCGCAATGCCCCCACTGCATGGCTGGAAATTAACAACGAGCAATTTATCGGCGCGTTATCGATCCTGCAAGAACTGGGAGAATACGAACTG
This sequence comes from Cyanobacteria bacterium P01_E01_bin.42, assembly GCA_039194995.1. Lineage (GTDB taxonomy): Bacteria > Cyanobacteriota > Cyanobacteriia > Cyanobacteriales > Spirulinaceae > CCY15215. The sequence continues at coordinate 7,308 of JBCCVR010000051.1, forward strand.
GTTATCAGTTTGGCCTCTCCTCTCCTCGATCGCGACAGTTTAACCCCCGAACAAGAACGCCTCATCAGTTCCGAATTAGTCCGCGCCGATATTGTCCTAACCATTGCCCTCGCCTGTTTGGAGTTGGGACGGGAACAATGGCAGCAAGGACAATCGGAAGGTGCCGCCGCTTCCGGTAAGGTGGGACAAGAATTACTCCTGCGAGAAGGACTATTTCCTAACATTCGCGGCGAAATTCAAGCGGATATCTACAAACTGCGCCCTTATCGCGTCTTGGAATTGCTTTCTCACGATGCAAGTGCCGTCAGCGATCGCCTCAAAGGGGTACAACTCCTACAAGAAATGTTGCAAGAACGGGGTGGAATTGATGGTAACGGCGACGATCGCTCCGGTTTGAGCGTGGATGACTTTTTACGCTTCATCCAGCAAATTCGCGGCTATCTCACCGCCGCCGAACAACAAGAAATCTTTGAACTCGAAGCGCGGCGACCTTCCGCCGTGGCGACCTATTTAGCCGTTTATGCCCTTGTGGGGCGAGGGTTTGCCCAGTTCCAACCCTATTTGATTACCCGTGCCAAGGAAATGTTACAGGTGCTGGGACGGCGACAGGATGTTTATCTCGAACAAGCCGTTTGCGCCCTGTTATTGGGACAAACCGAAGAAGCCAGCCGCGCTTTAGAATTGAGTCAGGAATACGAACCCCTCGCCTTTATTCGCGAACATTCCCAAGGATCGCCGGATTTATTGCCGGGGTTGTGCCTCTATGGAGAACGATGGCTACAAACGGAAGTCTTTCCCCATTTTCGCGATTTATCTGAGTTGCAGGCTTCTCTTAAGAATTATTTTGCCGACGAACAGGTACAAAGTTATTTAGAGCAACTCCCCAGCGAAACCGACGAACCCAATCGCTGGTCTGTGGTAGACCCTGCTCCCACGTCGGTTTCCCCTTCCGGTCAGCGCACCGTTGGCGCGGTCGCAGCAGAACGCACGCTACAAGAAACGCCCTCGGGCAGGACGGGTACTGCAACGTTAACCCCTCCGCAAAGAACAGAGCGCGTTCCCACCCCTGCCGGGCGCAGTCCTTCCCGTTCCCGTAGCGCCCCTCGGGGAGAAGCCCGCAATACTCCCCCCACCGCTCAACGCCAACCCGCCCCCCAACCCCCCCGACGGCGACGAGAGCAACCCGAAGAAGGGGAAACCGGAAGCCCTCCCGTGGCGCGACGCAGCAACCGACGGCGACGGAGCGCTTCTCGGGGCGAATCGGGTTCTGCTGGCGGTCGTTCCTCCTTAATGCGCTTCCTGATTTTGGGTGCGGGAGGAATTGTGGCGATCCTCATCCTCTGGCTGGCGATCGGGCAAGGTCTCAAGGCATTATTTGGCGAGACGGATGAAGTACCGGGGTCGGAGGCAAATCAACCCGCTATTTCTGTCGATGCTCTCATGAGTGCCATTGCCCGAGCAACCGAGGAAGTGGCTCCCAATGCCGCCCTAGGGGATTTAACCGAAGAAAGCGCTCGCAGAGTCGTGGAAACTTGGCTATCCGTTAAAAAAGCAGCTTTGGGCGAAGACCATCAAATTGCTTTGCTCGATAGTATTTTAGCCGATCCCACATTGGGGACTTGGCGGGATACAGCGCAATCCTTGCAACAAGAAAATGCTTATCGAGAGTACGAGCATGAAGTGCGCGTTGAAAATGTAGACTTTAACCCCGATAATCCCAATGAGGCGAGGGTTGATGTAGCCGTGCGAGAAATTGCCCAAGCCTTTCGCGGGGGACAGCCCGATGCCAGCCAGTCCTACGATGATAATTTCAGGGTTCGCTATGAGTTAGTCCGTCAAGACGATCTCTGGCGCATTCGGCGCGCGACAGTGCTTTAATGATTCAGAATCTAGAATTCAAAATTACTTTGGAGCGATATGGAAGCGCGATCGCTAGAATTGGCTCGGTTATTTTTTAAGTTAGGCATCATCGGTTTTGGGGGACCTGCTGCCCATATTGCCATGATGGAAGAGGAAGTCGTAGAGCGCCGTAAATGGCTGACGCGAGAACATTTCCTCGATCTGGTCGGGGCAACGAATTTAATTCCGGGACCCAATTCTACGGAAATGGCCATTCACGTGGGTTATTCCTATGGCGGTGTCCTCGGGCTGGCAGTAGCGGGGATCTCTTTTATCGGTCCGGCGGTACTGACGACGGGGATTTTGGCATGGCTTTACGTGAGTTACGGGACTCTGCCAGCTTTTACCCCATTATTATATGGCATTAAACCCGCCGTTCTGGCTGTGATTGTCGGGGCGTTGTGGCGCTTAGGTAAAAAGGCCATGAAATCGCGATCGCTCCTCGTTATTGCGGGTTTGGCGATCGCGTTGTTACTTTTGGGCGTGAATGAAGTCATCGCCCTACTTATTGGCGGCGTTGTCGGGATGCTGTGGTTGCGATGGCAATCTCCCCCGAATAATGTGGCTGAGTGGGCGATCGCAACCTTAAATTTAACGGCCGCCGGACGCGCCTCGGCAACAGTAGAACCCACCACCCCAGCTTTATGGCAGTTGGGGTTATTTTTTCTCAAAGTCGGCGCGATTTTATTTGGTAGCGGCTATGTGTTAATTGCCTTTTTGGAAGGGGAATTGGTGGGGCAAGGTTGGCTGACTCAACAGCAACTCTTAGACGCGATCGCGATCGGGCAATTTACCCCCGGCCCCATTCTTTCCACCTCTACTTTTATCGGTTACATTATTTTAGGCATTCCGGGAGCGGCGGCGGCTACGCTGGGAATTTTCCTACCTTCTTTTATCTTGGTGGCTATTCTCAATCCCATCGTTCCTCTCTTGCGAAAATCCCCTTGGAGTTCTGCTTTTTTGGATGCAGTGAATGCCAGTGCCCTCGCTTTGATGACGGTGGTAACAACCCGTTTGATCCAGTCGATCGTCTGGCAGCCGAATTTGGGATTGCCTTTCGATCCCGTGGCTTTAGGGATTGCCCTTGCTGGCGCGATCGCTCTATTTCGCTTTCGCATCGGTGCAATTTGGCTGGTGTTGGGCGGGGCGGCACTGGGTTATCTCTCGTCTCTCATTGTCTGAGTTTTAGGGCGCGATTGCCCTTTCTCCTGCCGGAAGGGGCGATCGCGAGATAAAATCTAAAATAAACCTAAAATTATTGGCGAATGTTCGGAAAAATTCCCCTTGCTTTACTCGGTCTCTCTGTCGGCGGCATCTTAACGATTATGGGCTTTGTCGCCTATGCCCTGGGCAAACCCACCTTAAATTTAATTGGCTTTTTTTACGGCTTGCCTTTGTTCCTCGGTGGCTTGGCACTCAAAGCCTCAGAACTTAAACCCACCCCCTACAGCAAACCCACGCCCCCGGAAGTCTTGGCGTTGCGGGAAGAACAAGCAACAGAAATTCAAACCAAACTTCGCAAAGATGTCACCCGCTACCGTTACGGTCAGCCCGTTCATTTAGACTATTCCCTGACCAAACTGGCGATCGCCCCTTCCGATGACGAACTCCCCAATCTGCAAGCTCTGCGAGAAGAAGCGATCGAAAACAGTTACAGCTTAATTCTCGAATTTTATTCCCCCTTTGTCACCTTAGAAGGATGGCAAGACAAACAAGAAAAAATCGAAAAATTCTTCGGACCCGGCATCCGCACCACCCTCACTCAACCGCAAGAAGAATGGGTAGAATTGGCATTAATTACCTTGAGCAATACAGACTCTTAATCGCCGTTTGCCGCTCTTTGTTCGTGGATTACTTTTTTTCTAATCTCGTCGCGTACCATTGTAGATATTGACCGGGAGCAACATCAAATTCGCAAGCAGTATCTAGCAAACATTGTGCTTGTTCTGCTAAAGAATTGAACTGTTGTAAATCTCGCGGTAATTCTTCTTGTTGCTGAAGAATACCTTTGAGTTTTTCTAATAACTCTTCTTGGGTCAGAAATTGTTCCGGGCGATCGGGTTCGAGGACGACATAATAATCCTCTTCATACATAATGGAATCAGCCATAATTCGCAATGAGAAATGAGAAATCGGTTCGGTCATCAAAATTTTAAAGGCTTTCCCTAAAATTCGCAATTCCCCATTACCTATTCCCCATTATTCACCCCCAATGAACCCTTTTCTCAATCTCAAATACGAAACCGTTATCGAAGACCTGGGCGAGGATTATAGCGATCGCGTCTCTGGGGCTTCTTTTCCCGAATATACCTTGCGCTATCGGGGCGATCGTCTGCTTCCCGTGATGGGTTTAGATCCCCAAAATGTTGGCGACGACCACTTCATCGAAGCCTTTGGTTTATTTCAAAGCACGCGCCCTCTTCTTGCCTTACGCTACCACGGCTATCAATTCGGTCAATACAATCCCTTTCTTGGCGATGGAAGGGGTTTTCTGTACGGACAAGTGCGCGGGACAGATGAGAACTTATACGATTTTGGCACGAAAGGATCCGGGAAAACGCCTTATTCAAGAAGTGCAGACGGACGCTTAACCCTAAAAGGTGGAATTCGAGAAATTTTAGCCGCAGAAACCCTCCATCAATTGGGGGTGAAAACATCTCGTTGTTTGAGTTTAATTGAAACCGGAGAATCGTTATGGCGAGGAGACGAATCCTCTCCCACTCGGGCTTCCGTGCTGGTTAGATTCAGTCTTTCTCATCTTCGTTTTGGCACATTTGAACGGCTGCATTATATCAAACGTCCCGATTTAATTCGCAAACTCCTCGATCGCGTTATTGAAATTTACTATTCCCACATTCCTCAAAATGAAGAGAGATACAGTCGCTTTTATGCAGAATTGGTGCAACGTATTGCCATTTTAGCCGCCCAATGGATGGCAGCAGGATTTTGTCACGGGGTTCTCAATACCGATAATATGTCGATTGTGGGGGAAAGTTTTGATTACGGTCCCTATGCCTTTATTCCGACGTATAATCCCCGATTTACTGCCGCATATTTCGACTATAACGGACTCTATTGCTATGGCAATCAACCGGGAATTTGCAAGTGGAATTTAGAAAAATTGCAAGTTCCTCTAGCAATGGTGATGGAGAAAGCAGACTTAGAAGCAGGGCTGGAACAATTCGAGGATTATTATTATGATGAATATTATCGCTTAATGGCGAGTAAGCTGGGTTTTGAATCCTTGCCAAGACAACAGGCACAAAAATTAGTTTGGCATACCGTCAAAGCTCTAGAAGAAACGCAAATCGGCTATCACGCATTTTTTAGCGAACTGGCGGAATTATTTTCTCATTATTGGCGCAAAGATCTCGATGAGGTCTTCAAAAATGCTTCTTTCGCTTTAGAACCTTGGGAAACATGGCGAAAACTCTACTATCAATACTTAAATGATTTTCCCATTGATTCGATGGCACAAATTAAAAGTCATCTCCAATATAAAAATCCGAAAACCGCACTTCTGAGACCCGCGATCGAATCAGTTTGGGAATCCATTACCCAAGAGGATAATTGGCAGCCTTTTTACGATCTGTTGGAGACAATTTGGGAAAGAAAATAATATAATTTAGTTAGCGATCGCTTGCACGATGAGGAGGAAAATCATGGCGATTACGGTCTCGGAAATTGCTCATTTTACTCTCGAAGAATATCATCGCGCGATTGACGCTGGACTGTTTTGCGATCGCCGAGTTGAGTTGATTGAAGGACTGATTGTTGAAATGCCGCCAGAAGGAACGGAACATGTTTATTTTGAAGAAAATCTGGTGGACAGACTAAAGCGATCGCTACCGGGACGTGCCTATATTCGTGAAAGCAAACCGATAACCCTCTCCAATTCCGAACCCGAACCCGATATTGTTGTTGCACGATTGCCGCGATCGCAGTATATCGAACATCATCCCTTTCCGGAAGATATTTCGCTCTTAATTGAAGTCTCTAAGGCAACGCGAAATCGCGATCTTTCCACAAAAAAGCAGCTTTACGCAGCCGCAAACATTCCCGAATATTGGATTGTCGATATCAAGAATCGCAAGTTGATTGTATTTCGTTCTCCCGAGTCGGGAGACTATCAGCAAAGCATTGCATTGTCTGTATCCGAGACCGTTTCCCCCTTAGCCTTTCCCGATCTTGCCATCGCCGTCTCGGAAATTTTTGCGATTTAGATTGGCGATCGCACTTATCGATCCCGTAGGATGCCGTATAGCCTTCGGCATGGCTGCGCTAAAGCGAAAGTGTAACGCACCGCATTTCTCAAACCAGCGATCGCGCCTCTAGATATTTGAGTATTTTTGAACTATAATTAATGAGTAAATATCTAAAAACGAGGCTGAATACTATATGTCACTCGATGAAAAACAATTGCAAGTGTTGACAGCGATCTCGGATGGTCACACCAGCGAAGAAAAACTTGTAAGTACTTTAGATTTCCCGTTAGAGCTTGTCAGGCACTATCTTGAATCATTTAAAAAGCACAACTTGATTGAAGCATCTAAAGGAAGCTCCTACTTTGGATGTAATGGAATGGTTTTTCATGATGTGTGGTTGACTAATGCTGAAAAAGTCGCTATTAACGATCCTGACGATCTGCTTCCTGATGACATTTCCTCCAATAACGATTTTCGAGGAGCTAATATTAATTTAGCCGTAGATTCTCCAAATAGCACGAATGTGAATGGAAACCATAACTCAATTATCGGCAATCAGCACAATTATTCTCCTGAAGAACAACAAAATCTTATCGAAACCGTCCAACACATTGAGAGCTTGATAGAACACCTGAAACAGACTCATCCGACGGCTACAACCAGCGAACAGATGCAAGTTGCAACCCATGCGATCGCTCAGATCGAACAAGATACAACCTTAAAACAACGAGCTATTCGTGCTCTCAAAGGTGGATTTTTGGAATCTATTAAATCCAATCTGATTGGTTCGTTTGTTGCGGGAGCGATCGAAGGTTGGAACAATACAGATACAAACTCATAAAGCCGACTGCGATCGCACTTTCTACCCGCTTTCTCTCCCGCTAAAGACATTCTGGGAATTGTGATTTCTCAGGGGTCAAAGCTAAATCCGAAAGGTTGTTAGCTCTAGTATTGCTAGCCCTAGCTTATACAGCCGCCATTGTACAAAGTCACCCCGTAAATAAATTGACTATAACAACGGGTGACTGGCGATCGATTTACCAAAACCCTTTGCGTCCTTCTGGCATCACTGTTGACCAATTGGTTTTCGCAACAGCCAGTTGATTTTCTGTAATTTTTGCGTTCGTTAAATTTGCACCGCAAAGATTGGCCTTATTCAAATTGGCTTGGCTGAAATTGGCATGGGAAAGATCGGCACCTCGCAAATCGGCTTCCTCCAAATCTGCCCCGGCAAAATAGGCGCGAACGAGATTGGCATTGCGTAAATTGGCTTTGGCCAAACTGGCCTTACCGAAATCCGCTCTGGCTAAATTGGCTTTTTGCAGATTGACCCGACGTAATTTCGACTCGTGAAAAATTCCCCCTGCAAGCTCCGCTTCTGGTAAGTTGAGTTGACTTAGATTCTGTTGGGCAAAATCTCGCACGCCCTTAACGTAGCGATCTAAAACGGTTTTTTCGTCCAGTCTGACCACTTTGCGTTTTTTAGACGGTCTGCCCGCCGTATTCATAATATCGCCTGAATCCGGCAGTTTCGAGCCGCGACCAAATCCGGTTCCCATGCCCGAGTTGTAAGAATTGTATCCCCCCATGCCCGAAGGACGCTTGCCTCGCTCTCGTCGTCGGCGCAACTGTTCGGCTAACTTTTGAGATGCCGAAGCGGGTTTGGCGCGATCGCTACTGCTATTATTCGAATCGGAATTGCGTCCGGACGAGGATAAATTACTGCTAGTATTCTGACTTTGGCTTTGGGGAGAAATCAAGCCTTGAGCCAAACTATCTTCATAAGCCTCTAATTCCATCGCCCGCAACACTTCATCGGCCGTTTTATAGCGATGGCGAACGGATACTTCTAACATTTTTTGCAGTACTTTGGCAAACTTATCAGAAATATCCATTTCTTTGCGCCATTCCATCTCCCCGGTTTTCTGGTTGTAATCCAACTCTTTGGGTGATTTTCCAGTGAGCAAATAAATACAGGTTACGCCTAAAGCATAGACATCGCTGGCATAGACCGGACGCAAAGCCATCTGTTCCGGCGGCGCAAATCCGGGCGTGCCGATCGCAAAGGACGTTAGAGCCGTTTGGTCGGAAGTGTTGGCCGCCGCTTGGGGATTCACTTTATTTTTAACCGCACCAAAATCAATTAAAACTAACTTTTTATCCTGCTCTCGGCGAATTAAATTGGCGGGTTTAATATCGCGATGGATCACTTGTTGGGCGTGAATATATTGAACCATCGGCAAAATTTCGCTCAGGAATTGCCTGGCTCCTGCTTCGCTGATGGGGCCATTTTTTTTGATTTCTTGCTGTAAATTATTGCCCTTTACATATTCTTGGACGAGATAAAAATGCTGATTGTATTCAAAGTAATCTAATAGTCTGGGAACTTGAGGATGATTGCCAATTTTTCCTAATGTTTCTGCCTCTCGCTCGAACAATTCTTTCGCCATCTGAAAAACTTGGGGATCGTTTGTAGAAGGGCGGAGTTGTTTGATAACGCAAGGCGGGTTTCCGGGCAATGACATATCGAGGGCGAGAAACGTCGTGCCAAATCCCCCTTGACCGAGGGATTTGACACCCCGATAGCGATCGCGCATTAGCATTTTTGCGCCGCAGCTTTGACAGATCTGGACATTATCGGGGTTTTTCGGGGAAGAACAGGCAGGATTGAGGCAATAACTCATTCAGCGTCACCAGATGTAACGTTCGATGTAACGTTGTCGGAACAGAAGGACTTCAAGAGAATCTGACGAGAAAGATGGGGGGTCTAGCCCCTCATCAAATTGGCCGATAAAATATCGATACAAGATACCGATAATTTTGCGGTGGGGGAATAGAATAATCTTCTCAATACCTAGGATATCTTAATTTTTAGCGATCTTTCTACAGATAAGTTCTGTTTCTCCTGCGATCGCGATCGTTGCATTGAGGATTGGTGAAAAACCATGTATTTTTTTCATTAAACTTTATAAAAATTCAATTCAAAAAGTTGTCATCTCGAAGCTGCTCTGCTCTCGGCGGCCTTCGCTTTTCCCCAAAATGACCCCTTCCTTGTACGATAAGAAATTGACGGTTTCAGGAAAAACGAAGATTCAATGCAAATTTCGATCGCGTGGCTGCAAGAATTGGTAGATATCGAACTGCCCCCAGAGAAACTGGCAGAAACCCTGACGATCGCGGGCTTTGAAGTGGAAGATATAGAGGATCGCCGACAGTGGGCAGATGGCGTGGTAGTGGGCAAGGTATTAAAATGCGATCGCCATCCCAATGCCGATAAGTTGAGCGTTTGCGAGGTCGATATCGGGCAAGAGACTCCCTCGACGATTGTTTGCGGTGCGAGTAATGTCAAAGCCGATATTTTTGTGGCAGTTGCTCCCCCCAAAACTTATCTGCCGATTATTGATTTGAAGTTGAAGGCGGCAAAATTACGGGGGATTAAATCTTTTGGGATGATTTGCTCCCTCAAGGAATTGGGACTGGAGAAGGAATCGGCCGGTATTCATATTTTCGAGCCAGAGAATTTAGAAGTAGGAACTGATGTACGCCCTCTCTTGGGTTTGGATGATATTATCTTGGATTTAACCTCGACAGCCAATCGCGCCGATGCGTTGAGTATGGTCGGGGTGGCGCGGGAGGTAACGGCGCTCACTGGGGGAGAATTGCATTTACCGGACGTGGCAGAGGTGGCGATCGCCGAGGGTTCGGGTCTCAAAGTTGCGGTAGAGGAGTCCAAAGGGTGTCCCGTTTATATCGGCACGGTTATCGAAGGCGTAGCGATCGCCCCCTCTCCGGATTGGTTGCAAACGCGCCTCAAAGCGGCGGGCGTGCGTCCGATTAACAATGTAGTGGACGTGACGAATTTGGTTTTATTGGAATGGGGACAACCGCTACACGCCTTCGATCGCGATCGCCTGCAAACCGTAACGGGAGCGACAGATTTAACGGTGAGCGTCCGCTATGCCAAAGACAAGGAAGTTTTAAAAACTTTAGACGGACAAGAGCGACCGTTACAAAAAGATAATTTCCTTATTACTGCGAATGATACTCCCGTCGCTCTCGCCGGCGTGATGGGAGGAGAAGAAACAGAAGTTCATGACGGCACGACCAATTTATTATTAGAAGCAGCATTATTCGATCCCGTTTTTATTCGTCGTTCCGCCCGCGCTCAAGGGTTGCGAACCGAGGCTTCTGCGCGTTACGAACGGGGAGTCAATCAGGCCGAATTGGATGTCGCTTGTAACAGGGCGATCGCTTTGATTCTCGAATTGGCCGGGGGTAAAGTCGTCCAACAGGATCGGGATGATAACCGCAGCGATCGCGCTTCCTGGTCGCCCACGATTGAATTACGTCTCGATCGCATTCATAAGGTTCTCGGCAAGGTCAAAGGGGAAAATGGAAGTGTGGGCGATTTGGCTGCTGAGGATGTAGAGCGCATTCTTACCGCCTTGGGATGCGTTTTAGAACCCGCAGGGACGTTGCAGGCAACGTCCCTACCCGTCTGGCGGGTGACTGTTCCGCCTTATCGCTATCGAGATTTAGAGCGGGAAATCGATCTCATTGAAGAGGTGGCGCGATTGTATGGATACGATCGCTTTTGTGAAACCCTGCCGAGTCAAACCTTACCGGGCGGCATTCCAACGAAAAATAAAACACGTACTTTCTTGCGGGAAGCCTTTCGCGGTATTGGTTTGACGGAATTGGTGCATTATTCCCTCGTGAAACCAGAAGTCTCGGAAGTTCCCCTTTCCAATCCCCTCTTAAGCGAATATTCCGCCCTGCGCAAAGAACTATTAGATGAGTTCGTGAATGCCTACGAATACAATTTTACGAGAGGAAATGGGGCGTTAAATGCCTTTGAGTTGGGGCGCATCTTTTCTCGCGATGAAGAAGGGCGATTTTGCGAAGCCGAAGCGATCGCGGGGATTTTAAGCGGTGATTTCTTTCCTCAAGGTCGCTGGACAACGGGAGGCAAAGGTTCGCCCATGTCTTGGTATGAAGCAAAAGGACTCTTAGAAAGCGCTTTTGAACGTTTGGGAATCCAAGTTGATTATCGCGCCAGTCAAGAAGACGATCGTTTGCATCCGGGTCGCACGGCTTCTCTTTGGCTTTCTGGGAAGCGTTTGGGAATTTTTGGACAATTGCATCCTCAAGTGCGGCGCGATCGCGATCTGCCCGACGAAATTTACTTATTTCAATTAGATGCGGGACTGTTATTCGAAGCGATCGACCTCGAAACGCGGGTAAAATTCGAAGCCTTCTCGCCCTATCCCGCCGTAGAACTCGATTTAGCCTTTTTTGCTCCCATCGATCTGCCCGTCGCGGAGTTAGAAAACACCATGAAAGAAGCGGGGGGAGATTTGCTGATCGCAGTCGAACTCTTCGATCGCTATTTGGGCAAAAATGTCCCAGATGGCCAGCATAGTTTAGCGTTTAATTTGGCCTATCGTGCCAGCGATCGCACTCTAACCGACAGCGAGATCGAACCCGTCCATCAAAAGGTACGAGAAGCACTAACGGAAAAATTTGCCGTGACCTTGCGATCGTGATTTTGAGTCGATCTAAATTTCAATCTAGCTTCAAGTTTGCATTGCCAGAATTTGTATCGAGATGCAAACTCGAAGTTAAATCTCTATAAATCAATACTCCAGTTCATCGCCGAGTCAAATTTATTTTCTTCCGCTTTTTCAGCTTTTGTGGCCCAACTGGGTTTATCTGCCATCTCAGCCACGGGAATATAAATTTCTTCGCGATCGAATGCTTCTTTAAATGCTCTTCTCAAGATGAGTTCGAGTTCAAAATGAGTTCCGGGCTTCACTTTCGTTCGCGTGTGAATGGATAGGCGAATTTCACCAAACTCCTTAATCCCTGCAACTTCCGTCGATTCTAAAATATTATCATTTTCTTCTTTCAAGTTACGACCGACTGTTTCGATAATTTTATAAACGCGATCGAGATCGGTATCGTAATCTACACCTAAATCGATTGTTGCATAAACAAACTCTTTCGAATAGTTTACGATCGAAGCAATATCCCCATTTCTCACAATATAAACTTGACCGTTATAATGACGAATGCGAGTCGTTCTCAATTCAATCGCTTCAACATACCCTGATGCCTCTTCCGCTTCGATATAATCGCCGACTAAATAATAGTTTTCAAAGAAGATAAAGAAACCGGAAACAACATCATTAATTAAGTTTTGCGCCCCCAAACCGACAGCTAAACCCAGAATTCCCGCCCCTGCTAAAATCGGCCCGGGATCGATCCTGACGGTATAAAGCATAATAATACCCGAACCGAAATAAATACAATATTTGGCAATACTTTGAATGAGAGGGGTAATGGTCTTGCGTTGTTGTTGTTGCAGTGGCGTTAAACCCTTGGCATTTAACATGACTTCAACCACCACTAAATTAAGCACCGAGATCAGGATGCGACTTAAAAGAACGATCGCGATAAGTTTAATCCCGATGGGTCCCCATTCTGCTAGATCGGCAACAAATTCAACTTGTTGAATCACGAGAGTCGCCATCGTTACATAAATTATATATTCCAAACAACGCTTGAAAAAGGGAACGAGATGTTGCAAGCGATCGTAGAATTGTAATAGATTGTCCGGGCTAGAATATTTAACGGTCAGGGCATCTAAACTATCGATAATGACGGTCACAACTTTGAGAATCAGCAAGCCAATGGCAATGATGATGTAAATTCGCAGGAGAATATATAGATATTTGGCGATGATAGAGGGGATAAAGAGAAATTGAGCGCAGAGAATCGCGATCGCCAGCCAAGATGCCGTATTAATATTACTCTTCAATGTTTTGAAAAAGGTAATAATACTCTCATCATTCGCAGTAATGCTATCAAAATCTTTCACATATCGTGCCAATTGCTCCAGCTTGGGATTCAAAAATCTCAAGGCAAGACTTACAAAAATAATTGCCCCAATACTTTTAACAATTCCGAATCCCAATGCCTGCCAAAATTCACGGGGAATTTGCTGAATGAGATTTAAGCTATAGTCGAGAACATTTTCACCGCGATAGATCAGATAGCCATTTCCACCGATCAGTCCCAAAGAGAGGAGAAAACCAATCAGAAAGAGAAAACCCCGCACGTTGCGACGGGCGATCGTGGCATTCTTTTGCCATTTTTTGAGGATGGGGAGTCTAAAAAGTTGTCGATAGAGCCTGCTAAAACTCCAATCGAGGAGGAAGATAACAATAATAACAAGGCTCACCTCTGCTATAACTGTAACAATATTTACCGTCATAGTTCCCATAATGGCATCTCCTCGGCTAGATAGCGTTTCACCTGAGTTACATGAATTCTTTTGATTATGAATTGATCGAGTTATTTTTGTCAAATCAAAATTGATTGATTAAGATAATTAAAGCAAACATAGTGAAAATAGTGAATGAGTGCTACTTCTAAAATCATGAGTTTATATAGCATACAAAATTGAGGATTGCGATCTTTTTCAAGTTATTTTAATTTATCGATCGGGTTTTTGCGATCTAGCAAGATATCGCAAACAGTGTTCGCCTCGGAGCGGATTCGGGAAATTGACGCGATCGCTGCGATCTTTTTAGGAAATCTTTTAAAATGAAAAGGATTTTGGCGGCAACTTTTCTCGATGCGATCGCGCTTCTGCGATCGAGTGAGAGCCTTGTTGCAATTACGGGTTCTTTTTAATGTAATTGAGGATAAAAATGATGGTAACAGGGGCTGAGATCGAACAACGTTGGATTGATGCTTGGAACGAGTTATATGAACTGATTAAACGAGATATTGGCAAAGAAGAATGGCAAGTTGAGTGTTTTTTACCTGATGGTTCTATTGTTGATGTTGAGTCTTGTCAAGGATGGTTACAAGATTCAGCATATAGCGGTTATTTGCCGAAAGTTGAGGTAGGCTGGATAAAAGGAAAGCGCGGAATTATTGCTTCGCGCATGAAAGAGAGAGATTGATTTTTGTTGAATGTAAATGAAAACATAGGCCAATAAATAGCATATAGCCTAGAGCAAAATCTCGATCGCGCCAAACAAGAATCTTTCGATCGAGAATATCGCGATTTTTGCAAAGCGAGAGGAATCGATCCAGAATAAACCATACAATATCAATATCTCTAAAATCGCTCAAATCGGATTAAACGAATTGTCTTCCTCATCCTCGAAACGTCACCCCCTGCAACGCCTCCTCCGCTACGGGCGCAGATATCGCTCGTTGATTTGGCAAGCGATCGCCTGCTCCATTCTCAATAAAATCTTCGACCTCGCCCCTCCCGTCCTCATTGGTCTTGCCCTTGATGTGGTGGTACGGCAGGAAAGTTCTTTTATTGCCCGCTTCGGTATTACGCAGATATTCTCGCAACTGATTATTTTGTCGATTTTGACAACGATTATTTGGGGGTTGGAATCTTCTTTCCAATACGCCTACGAACGATTGTGGCGCAACCTTGCTCAAAGCATCCAACACGATCTCCGCCTTGATACCTACGCTCACTTACAAGACCTCGAACTAGCATTTTTTGAAGAACGCAGCACGGGGGGATTACTGGCTATCCTCAATGACGATATCAACCAACTGGAGCATTTTTTGGATGTTGGTGCTAACGATATTTTGCAGATTAGCACGGCAGTTCTAACTGTTGGGATTGGCTTTATGGCAGTTGCTCCCGATATTGCTTGGATGACGGCTCTACCCATGCCGATTATTGTTTGGGGATCGTTTGCCTTTCAAAAACTCCTCGCCCCTCGTTATGCCGACGTGCGGGAAAAAGTGAGCTTATTAAATTCCCGCCTGGCCAATAATTTGAGCGGCATTACCACTATTAAAAGTTTTACCACCGAAGCCTATGAGATAGAACGATTGGGACGGGATAGCGAGGCTTATCGCCGGAGTAACCAACGGGCGATCGCCCTCAGTGCGGCTTTTATTCCCCTCATTCGCATCGCGATTTTATGCGGTTTTACGATGACGCTTTTCGTCGGTGGTTTAAATGTAGTCGAGGGACGCTTACCCGTGGGCATTTATAGTTCTTTGATCTTTATGACCCAACGCTTGCTCTGGCCGCTCACCAGTTTGGGAAGGACTTTGGATCATTATCAGCGAGCAATGGCCTCGACCAATCGAGTGATGAGTTTGTTGGATACACCCATTAATATTCCTTCCGGGCATCTTCCTCTCCCTCACGCAGAAGGGGCGATCGCCTTGGAAAATGTCAATTTCACCTATTCTGACCGCAAACCGATCCTACAAAATCTTTCCCTCGATATTCCCGCCGGACAAACCATCGGCATCGCTGGAGCGACGGGTTCGGGAAAAAGTACCCTGATTAAACTGCTCTTGCGTTTCTACGAGATCCAAGGGGGCAAAATCACCATTGATGGCACTGACATTCGTGATATTCACCTGAAAGACTTGCGCAGGGCGATCGCGCTAGTTTCTCAAGATGTGTTCCTCTTTCACGGTAGCGTTTTGGAAAATATCGCCTACGGTACGCCAGAGGCAACGTTTAAAGAGGTGGTTCAAGCCGCAAAACTGGCAGAAGCCCACGAATTTATCACCCATCTCCCCCAAGAATACGACACGATCGTGGGAGAGCGGGGGCAGAAACTCTCGGGAGGACAGAGACAGCGCATCGCGATCGCTCGAGCTATTCTCAAAAATCCCCCCATTCTCATTCTCGACGAGGCAACCTCTGCGGTAGATAATGAAACCGAAGCGGCGATCGCTCGTTCTCTGGAGCATATTACCGAAAACAGAACAACCATTGCGATCGCCCATCGCCTCTCCACCATCCGCAATGCCGATTGTATTTACATCATGGATGGCGGTCAAATTGTCGAGAAAGGTAAGCACGAAGCGTTACTCGAACTCAATGGTATTTATGCCAATTTATGGCGCGTTCAAACGGGATTGAGGGGATAAATTGAAGGAATGATGGCGCGAGAATGCTACTTTTCCAAGTATTCCGCGCCCATATCGGGCATATACACGGCCTCGATTTTGTTGCCATCGGGATCGAGGATATAAGCCGCATAATAACCCGGCGCATAGGGACGAATTCCGGGTTCGCCGTCGGATATTCCGCCATGTTCTAAAGCCGCTTTGAAAAAGGCATCGACGGCCGCTTGACTGGGTGCGGTGAGGGCAATGTGAACCCCATTTCCCGCACTGGCTTTTTGTCGATCGAAGGGCAATCCGACCCAAAATTCTGGGAAGACTTTTCCCCAAGAGATGGCAAATTCTATCTCTTCAATACGACGACATCCCAAAGGGGCAAGGGTCGCATCGTAGAAGGCACGAGCGCGATCGAGATCGCTGACCCCAATCGAGATATGATTGATGATGCTAGGATTTTCGTCCATTGGTTCGATCTCCGCATATCGATAATCAAGCATCGATTATGCCTGAATGATACAAAAATATCAACTAGAAATAGAATATTTGTCCTCTCGCGCTCCCGATCGCTTATCATAAAAGACTCGTAGATTCTCAAAATCGATGCGAGAACAGCCTATTTTAACGAGCGATCGCTTGCTCCTACGTCCTTTTTGCGCGACTGATGCCCCTCGCGTCCAAAACCTTGCCGGACGGCGAGCAATCGCCGATACGACGGTTTCTATTCCCCATCCCTATAGCCTATCTCAAGCCGAAGCCTGGATTGCCAGCCATCCTCATGAGTTTGCCGAGGGAAAAGCGGTTCATTTCGCCATTGAATGTAAAGAAAGCCAACAATTAATCGGTGCGATCGCCTTGCGAGACATTGAACGGGAACACTGCCAAGGAGAACTCGGCTACTGGCTCGGGGTGGAATTTTGGGGACGGGGATATACCAGCGAAGCCGCAAAAATGGCGATCGCTTATGGGTTTGAGGTTTTGCTCCTTCATCGCATTTACGCCTATCATATGGCGCGGAATCCAGCTTCAGGGCGAGTTTTACAAAAATTGGGAATGCGTCAAGAAGGATTATTGTGCGATCGCGTCCGCAAGTGGGACATTTTTGAAGATGTTTGCTTGTATGCCATCTTGACAGAAGAATGGCGTACTTCTAACCGTGAATTTAGGAAAAATTTCTCCAACTAACAACCCATAATTCATCCAGATTTATGCTTTCCTCAAGTCGAGAAATCTTCTAAACTGAGAAAACTTCACCCGCTCGGGCTGCGTCCGACGATATTATTATGGTTGAATCTGCTGTCCCTTCTTCGTCGAGCGCTAAGGACAGTATATTTTCTTGCTCCTTTCCCTTTCATCGCCATCCTCGAGTGCGTCTCGAACATGGGAAAGGCGGCAAACTCATGCGGCAGCTAATCGAACAAATGTTTCTGCCTGCTTTTGCACCTCCCGGTCAACCCCCGCGAATTCCTCACGACTCCGCCGCGATCGCCGTTCCCCATCCTAGGCTTGCCTTCAGTACCGACTCATATATGATGCGTCCCTTCTTTTTTCCTGGGGGCAATATTGGTGCGGTTTCGATTTATAGTACCGTGAATAATCTTGGCATGAGCGGAGCCTATCCCCTCTATCTCAGTGCTGGTTTTATTATCGAAGAAGGCTTTTCGACAAAAACCCTCGGGCGCATTGTACAAGCCATGCGACAAGCATCCCTGCAATCGGGGGTGCAGATTGTCACGGGCGATACTCAAGTGGTCTCTGTCGGCAAAATAGATGGCATCATTATTAATACTTCGGGAGTGGGCTACCTCGATCGCGATTTGGCCATTTCTCCCCTTTCCACACGTCCAGGAGATGTTATTTTAATTAACGGCGATGTCGGTCGTCACGGGGTTGCGCTTATGGCTCAAGAAGCAGATCGCAAATGGGAAGGAACGATTGAGAGCGACTCTGCGCCCTTTGCCAGTTTGGTGCTGCATTTAATTAAATCCGGCGTAGAAGTCCACTGTCTGCGGGATATCACCCGGGGGGGTTTGGCTGGGGTGCTCAATACTATCGCTCGGGCGGGCAAACTCACGATTCAACTCGAAGAACGCAGCCTCCCCATCCGGAAAGACGTGCGAGAAGCCTGTAAAATTTGGGGTGTCGATCCCCTCTATACGGCAAGCGGCGGGCGCTTTATCACAATTGTCCCTCCCTCTTCCGTTAAACTCGCCCTCGAAATCCTGCGTGCTCACAATCCTCGCTCTTGTGCTATCGGGACGGTCATCGGTCGCAGCGATCGCGGTACGGGTTTGATTAAATTACAAGGAGAGTGGGGCGATCGCTTTCTGGAAAACCAAGAATAACCAACCTGTAGTCCTCCCTTCTCCAATTTTCCCGCTTGCAAAGCCGTCCTTTTCAAAAAAATGCTAATGGAATTCATTATTCTCATTGCTGCTATCATCGTGGCATGGTTGGTTTTTACATGGTTGCTTAAAATTGTTAAAGTCAGCCTGAAAACCGCCCTCGCGATCGCCGCGATCGTCCTTATTCTACAGATTGTTTTCGGGATCGGCCCGCGAGATTTATGGGAGCAGATCCAACAACTTCCCGAAACCATTCGGGATATGTCTCCCTAGGCACAAAATTATCATCATCGTGACCCATCAACCCCCATCTCAACAAGTCGAATTAACGCCAGAAGATAACGTCAAAAGTGCTCGCAATGCTTTTGCAAAAGGACAACTCTCACGAGCAATTTTTCATCTCAGTTCTGCTCTGTGTACCAATCCGCAAAATCCCGACTGGCTCAATCTTCTTCATCAAATTATTGAAACTGCCGACGATCCGTTACAACTCGTCCCCTTCAAACAAGATATTTATTTTGCTTTGCTGGCAATTCGAGCTTATATTCTGGCCTATCGCAGTCATTATAATGAGGCAGTTTATTGGCTAGCTCGGGTGTTACAAATTTTGGATGAGCCGATTTATCTCCCGTGGATTTGCGATTGGTTTGCCCTTCCTGATGTTGCAACTACTCTGACACTTGAAACTCGTACGCTTTTTTTGCAAACTTTGCTGGCAAAATTTCCCGGCGATCGCATTGATAACCCCTCAATTCGTACGGATTTAGAACGTCTTACCTTAACATTATCTCAGTTACGGCAGGCTGCTCCCGATGATGAAATGCTGGCGTTTTCTCATATTGCTTTATTGCGAAAATTGGGGCATTTAGATGAAGCCCTCGAACTGGCACAAAATAATTACGAGGTCTTACCCTGTTGGAAAACAGCCGTGAGTTTGGCCTTAGTGTATCGAACACTAGGGGATAGCGATCGCGCGCTCGCTGCTTATGAAAATGCCCTAAAATTCGATGCTGAAGATATTAGCGTTCTTCTCGATATGGCGGATCTCTTTTGCGATACGGGACGCTTTGAAGCAGGAATTGCTTATTATCAAAAAGTGCTCGATCGCGAACCGGAACACCCCTGGGCAAAACCTTATTTTCTCTACTATCAGTTATTTCAAGAACAGGATCTAATCTGGAAAGACCGCTTGCAAACTTATGTCAGCCAACATCCAGAGAATGTCAATGCCACTCAGTTGCTCCAACATCTTGAAGTTTTAGTGGCTCCCTATCTTGGCTACTTACCCGATCCAGCCGATGCAACCATCAATATGCTCTGCACCTATGAGGACAATCTAGAACAAGGCCCGCTTGAAACCTTAACTTTAACCGCTTTAGAATCTCCCAGTTCTCGTCTGGTTTTACAGTTTTATGTTAAAGAAAAATTTGACTCCAATCCAGTTTCTATTAAAATCACGGCGTTACAAACCCCCGACCCCCGCCTTCCTCAAGCCGAAGTAAAGCATCTTTTATGGCGCTATGAAGGCATCGATCCCTATCCGAATGTTGCGCCCCCTCGGGCGGAAATTGCAGAAGCGATCGCCGAGATCGCCGCACAACCTTATAATCTCAATATTTGGGTGCAAAATGCCCGTGAAATTTCCTCCGCTTGGGGAAAAGAGCATCTCGATTCTTTGTTGGGAATTATGGTTCACCCGCCTCAAAATCCGCCGGAAATCCCTCTTTGGACATGGTTGCATCGTCTACAAGTGGCTTCGGAACTGGCGATCGCTTACCTCGATACGGGTTGGCAAAACTCCCTCAGAAAACAGGTGTTATTCGATCTCGCCCGAGGTCCGATGGATTGGACGAATGAAGCCGCAATTATTGCTCTCATGCAGTTAGCTTTAGAAATGGAAGAAGCCGCGATCGATATTATTCTTTTATTTCAAGAATTATTAAAAAAGATTCCAACTTCGGGTCACTGTCCGTATTTATATGGTTTAGTATGTTGTAGCTTATATTTACCCTCGATTGATGAAGAATTCAGACAACTTCTCGAACAAGAAAAAAGAATGCTGGAGAGTCAAAAATAATTGCTTTTTTAATCTTTAATTTGACCATTTTTTGAATTGATAATTTTGAATTGATTTGACTTCAGGTTGAGGTGATTTTGAATTTTGAATTGATAATTTTGAATTGATTTGACTTTCCCCGCTCCGAGAATGATATAATTTAGTCACATATTTTAAAATCTTAAGGCGTGCTGAGAACTCAACAATGATAGAACGCTATACGCTGCCCGAAATGGGCAAATTTTGGACGGATACCTACAAGATGAAAATGTGGCTGCAAGTGGAAATTGCCGTTTGCGAAGCCCAAGCAGAACTGGGTTATATTCCCGCAGAAGCCGTCGAAGAAATTAAAGCCAAAGCCAATTTCGATCGCGATCGCGTCTTGGAAATCGAAGCAGAAGTGCGTCACGATGTCATTGCCTTTTTAACCAATGTGAATGAATATGTCGGCGATGCGGGGCGCTACATTCATTTAGGTTTAACAAGTTCAGATGTATTAGATACTGGCTTGGCGTTGCAAATGGTGTCTGCGTTGGGACTCATTTTAGAGAAAGTCGAAGAATTCATCCAAGCTCTCCGCTATCAAGCACAACAGCACCGCAATACAGTGATGGTAGGACGTTCTCACGGCATTCACGCCGAACCGATCACCTTCGGTTTTAAGTTAGCAGGATGGTTAGCAGAGATGTTGCGCAACCGCGATCGCCTCGTGCGCTTGCGCAAAGAAATCGCCGTGGGGAAAGTTTCCGGTGCCGTGGGAACCTATGCCAACGTAGATCCGAAAATTGAAGCGATCGCCTGTCAAAAGTTGCAACTCACTCCCGACTGCGCCTCAACCCAAGTCATTTCCCGTGATCGTCATGCGGAATTCGTGCAGCAACTCGCCCTCCTCTCGGCTTCCATCGAACGGTTTGCCGTCGAAATCCGCAATTTGCAACGGACAGATGTTTTAGAAGTGGAAGAGTATTTTGCCAAGGGGCAAAAAGGCTCTTCTGCCATGCCTCACAAACGCAATCCAATTAAATCGGAACGACTGACGGGAATGGCGCGAATTTTGCGGGGGAATGCGATCGCGGCTTTAGAAAATGTGGCATTGTGGCACGAGCGGGATATTTCCCACAGTTCTGTAGAACGGGTTATTCTGCCCGATAGCTGCATTTTGGTGCATTTCATGTTGCGAGATATCACCAATTTAGTTAAAAATCTCTTGGTTTATCCCGGAAATATGCAGCGCAATATGAATGTTTACGGAGGCGTTATCTTCTCTCAGCGCGTGCTGTTAGCCCTTGTGGACAAGGGAATGAGTCGCGAGGACGCTTATGCAGTCGTTCAATCTTGCGCCCATACCGCTTGGAATGAACCGGAAGGAAATTTCCGACAACAGGTAGACGACAATGCTACGATCGCTCAATATTTATCCTCAGATGATATTGCCGATTGTTTCGATCCCCAGCATCATCTGAAAAACTTAGATCGGGTGTTTCAACGCTTGAATATTTAGAGTTTGCGATCGCCCTCAATTCAGAAAAATAGGTTCGGTATCCCGAACCATAAGGCGCAAAAAAAGGGTTAACTTAGGAACAGTCAACCCCATTGGCTTTGGAACGCAAGCTAGAGATTACTGAACCACCAATTTAACATTGGCATTCTGTAAACCGCGTTGCTTAACTTCAGATAAAGTTTTGTTAACAGCGTACTTCTGGTTAATGGAGTTGATTAATTCGGTTTGATTATGCTTTTTAGCAACGCCCCAGAGGTCGGCAATCAAATCGAAAGTTCCATCACTGTTGCGAGACCAGCCGAGATCGTATTCGCCATCGAGAACGGCAACCAAGTCAGCACGAACGCGCTGTCCGTTGTAGCCGCGAACATCAGCATCGTTTTTCACATCGATGCCCAAGTCGCGCAAGGAAGTTTGGAGAATAGCAACATCGGAGATTTTGGTACGCAAGGTGCTGAAATGAGACATTTGGATTTCCTCTTGAGAAGGTAAACGACAGTTTTATCTTTTTAGATGGTTTTGAGTTTAAAGCTGGCATTCAGAGTGGCTTCTGAAGGCAGCTTTTTTTTGTGGATTTCTAGCAACTTGCTAGAAAAGAAACTGCTAGCGACGTGCTAGCCTTTGCCCCCCCGATAAGAGGGAGAAAGCCTGTTAGAACTCCAAGCGCTGGTATTCAGCCGTGGAGGCGGTTGCAGACCGAGCGCGAGAACTCGCCCATTCTCGCAGTGCTGTGACCTGCTCCGTCATAGTCCGAGACAGAGGTAAAGTTGCCTTGAGAGCGGCAATGATATCGAGTTGTACGAACTCTCGATCTTGGGCAAAGGCTTCGTGCATTGCTGCGACGATCGCCTGCTCTACCTCTGCTCCGGAAAATCCGTCGGACATTTTTGCAAGCTGGGAAAGGTCGAAGCGAGAAATATCATCCCGTCGCTTGCTCAAATGAATTCTAAATATTTCCTCCCGTTCGAGTTGCGTAGGGAGATCGACAAAAAAGATTTCGTCAAAGCGTCCTTTGCGGAGAAATTCTCCCGGCAGGCGCTCGATGCGATTGGCTGTAGCCATCACGAATACAGGGGAAGTCTTTTCTTGCATCCATGTTAAGAACGAGCCAAAGATTCGGCTGGACGTGCCGCCGTCTGAATCGGAAGACCCCGTTCCGCCAGCGAAAGACTTGTCGAGTTCGTCAATGAAGAGAATAGCGGGTGAAATCGATTCGGCGGTTTTCAAAGCATTGCGTAGATTAGCTTCCGATCGCCCGACCATCGAACCGTCGTAGACCCGTCCCATATCCAAGCGAAGAATGGGCAAACCCCACAATCGAGAAGTGGTTTTAGCGATCAAGGATTTACCGCACCCCGGAACTCCCAAAATTAACATTCCTTTGGGTTGGGGCAATCCATATTCTCTCGCTCGTTCTGTAAAAGCGTTAGAACGCTGTCGCAACCAATTTTTTAACTCGTCGGAACCGCCCACCGCATCAAGGGTTTCATCCTCCTCGATATATTCAAGAATGCCATTGCGTCGAATCAGTTGCTTTTTCTCCGAGAGAATGATGTCAACTTCTTCTTTGGTCAGGCGACCGGCTTTGACATAGGCTTTACGGTAGACTTTATCCGCTTCGTCCTTGGTTAAACCGAGGGCAGCTTTAAGGAGTTTTTCCCGGACTTCAGTGGTAATGCGCCGGGTCTTGGTTTTTTCGAGATGCTTGGAGAGAACTTTATTCAGTTCTGGCATATCGGGCAGGGGAAAATCGAGAACCACCACCTCTTTCTCGAGTTCAATGGGGATTTCCTGCAAGGGAGACATGAGAATAATAATTTTCTCAGCAATTTTCTCCGTGGTTTTGAAAGAAGCGATCGCATCTCTCAAAGCTCGTTTGACTCCCGCTCCCGTAATGAAGTCGTGTAAGTCCTTAAAGATAAAAATCCCGGAATCTTTGCGTTGAATCGTCCATTGGATGGCCGCTTCGGGGGAAATTGTGTTGTGCTGGGTTGCATTCCTCGGGCGTTCGCGATCGCGCTCCGCCGATTCGTTTCTATATTCCACCATTCCTTGCGTCATCGTCCAAACAAAGACTTGCTTATGCTGGGTTTCCGTTCTCGCGATCCGGGCAATTTCTTGCTCTGCTCGTTGCTCCTCGGGAGTAACGAGATAGATTAAGGGATATTGAGCTTTGATGAGGATGCTTAATTCTTCTTTCATGGTGCTTAACCTTTAAAGTATGCGATCGCTCAACCATCAAACCTCTTGCCATCCAAAGATATGAGGAACGAGTTCCAGATATCTTTAGCCATGCGATCGGGAATGAGATTCAGATTGGGTGGAATGGTCGAATTACTATTTCTCGAATGCTATTTCTCGAATGCTGTTTCTCGGAGTAGAATTTTAACAAGGAACTAGAGTTTCTTGCTCTTGAGTTTCTTGCTCTTGAGTTTTTTGCTCTTGAGTTTCTTGCTCTTGAATATCTTCAACGAGAACGCCAGCTTGATTTTTTAAGGAAATTAGTTCGCCATCTCTTTGAACGAGAGGGGCGCGACAATCGGGACATTGATAAACTTGATGGCTTTGTCCTGGATTCCCTTGGCTTTTTCCTTGTTGACCTATTGTAGAAGATTGTTCCTCAACCTCTTCGATGACCTCTGGGTGTTGCAAGTAAAAGAGAATTGCTTTCTCTACCATTGCGGACATCGATTCAACATCCACGGCTGACTTAATCTTAAGCCTTCGGTGGAGGTCTGGCGGGAGATAGAGAGTAACCTTGTGCTTGTCTTGCATCTCGTGCTTGTTTTGTTTTTACCCGGGTATGCTATGGCATCATAGTCGCCTTCTTAGGAAGCTGTCAAGACACTAAGCCACTATGACAGCATTATTGTAATATTTGTTTACAAAAACCCTCAAAGCTGTACTTTCGTACAGCTTTGAGACGATAGACAAAACGGTATGGGGATGGAGAATCAGCGAATTTATTAGCGAACTTTGCGGATTTTGCGACCGACAAATCCCAAACCAAGAGCAACTAAACCGAGTAGGCTTGCGGGTTCGGGAACTGCTTGCGCTCGAGCTTCGGCTTCCGTCGTAGGAATGCCTCCCTCAGCCGTTTGACGAATCCCGAATCGTTCCTCTAGGTCTTGTTCTGCGGCATTGGCAGCTTCGGCAACCGCTAGGGTATCTTGCATACTCGCTGCTTTCTCTATGGCGATCGCCTCATCCCGGGCAACAGCAATTTGACCTTCGATATTCAGCAGTAAAGTATTTTTCTTGTCGATTTCCGAGGCTTTAGCTGCTAAGGTATTGTCCTTATCCTTCAGCGCGATTTTTTTTGCGTTCAATGCTGCTTGCTTAGCCGTTTCAGCCGCTTGTTTCGCATTTTTCGCAACCGTTGCCTTGGTATTTTCCTCTGTCTTGAGACCTTTTTGCACGGCAATTTCTGCTTCCACGCGACGGTATTCACTGCCAACCGTCATTACCGTTCCCGCAGGAATGACCTCCGTACCAATTTTCCGGCCTCGTTCGTCATACTGAGTCACCGCAACATCAGTTGCGTAGGTTTTCGGATTGCCATTTTCATCCAAGATAGGGGTTTCATCGGTTCGCGTACCGGGACGTAATTTGTTGAAGTCCGAATAAACATTGTTGTAAACCTCAGTAAGTTCTTGGGTTTCAACCGCTTGAATTTGCTGTTCTAGGGCTTGTACCTCCCGTTGATAGAAACTGAGTTCATTTTGCTCGGGCAATGTGGGATTTGCTTTGGCTTCCAATTCGTTCAGGCGAATTTTGGCATCATCGAGCAAAGTATTGAGCTTATCCAATAGAGGTTGCTTATTTTGGTTGAATTGTTCTAACTCAGTCTGTATTCCGGGCAGGTCGTTGTTAGCCGTATTGAATTGGGTTTGCAGGTCGGTAATATTGCCTTGCAGTTGCCCGATCTGGTTTTGTAGCTGTTGTGCCTTTTGGTCTCGCGCGGTGATGAGGACGGTTTTTTCGGCTTGGATGTTTTGCTCGATTTCTCGGACGCGATCGCTTTGAAACGCCAAATCTTGCGCGTCTTTACCGAGACTGCCATCGGCACGAGTTTCGATCCAAACTAAAGTCGGATTGGCTTCTTCTAAGGCTTTTTGCTCCTCAGAGGTCAAATTCTCCCAATTATTTTCCGCTTTGAACTGTTCCCAGTTGGCTTTTTTCGCCTCCAATGTTCCTAGGAAATCGCTAACTTTTTGTAGATCCTGTTGCTGTTTTGCGAGGGTATCCGAAGTCAACTCATCATCGGCGGGTAACGCATCAATTTCGTTTTGCTTCTGCTGAATTTCTTGTTCTTTGGCGGCAATTTGACCGGGATTTTTCGCGATCGCATCTTCTGCTTCTTGAATGCGTGCCTCAATCTTGTCTCGTTGCCAGCGCAGTTGTTTAGCTGCGTGATTGCCTGCCCCACCGGGATTATTTTTCACCGTACCGTTGTTTTCTCGGTTGCGGGTTACGATCTCTTCTTTTTGAATGCGACGGCTTTCGGCTTCTGCTTCTTGCTGTAATTGCTGCTGGCGATCGGCTTCGGTTTGTTGCACGTCCGCTTCGGCTTGTTGCGCGTCCGCTTCGACTTGATGTTCGTCTGCTTGCTCTTGTAAGGTCTCAATATTTTCATCCAACACTGCGATTTCTGCTTCCCACGCTTGACCGTCCCAGTCAAAACCAATCTCTCCCGCAACGCCTTTCAAACCTTCAACTGTTTTCGGTAACGGTGCAGGAGGCGGTTCGATTAAAGCGTCGATATTAAATTTAAAGCCAAAGGTTTCCGTCCCTGTCAAGATACTGTCATCAAAGCCCGCAGCCGCCAACTGTGCTAAATCCAGCATCTCAAAGCCGTCATTTTCCACCTTGGCACCGCCAGCAATAACGTTATAACCCGTATTGTCATTGTTGAGATAGGCGTTATTAACATCGAGGTCGCCAAAGAAATTCTCGACGTTGGCATCGACGGTATTCGCGTAATTACCATAGGTACGATGGCCGAAATTGTTCATCCCAACCCCTTTAGCCGCAACGTTTTCATACACCCCCAATTCCGTCGCGCCGGATTCGCTGCTGCCCGAAAAATGAATCCCGTAGAGATTGCCGGCTTGCATATTCTCTTCAAACGAGCCGTTTCCTGCCGAGAAGAATAGATCCCCGTAGTTAACCGGGTCGATATTGCGATCGTAACCCGTACCGCCTAGGGGGGTGTTTCCACTAATAGCTACGTAGACTTCACTTTCGGTTTGTACGGTCGCGATACCTCGAATATCATAGAGAAAACCATCAGTGTTATCTGTAGTTGCATCCATAGTATACTGCCAGTTATTTAACGGAGAGTGAGGGCTAAGAAGCTGACTCAAACCATCATTATTGCATTCAAGGAAAATTGTAAAGAAACCCGCACCGAGTTTACCAGCTTGTGCGGGAGAAGCAGTAATTGTAAGAAGTCCAAGAGTTAACGCGCTTAGTTGAGTGGGAGAAAATCGTGTAAACATTTTTCTTTTCTAATTGGTGTGAGTAAAAAGTTCAATTGATATAAATTTAACAATAAAATGTGAAAAACTTGTGAAGGTTACTAAAGATTAGTGTATATGCGCACTTTGCTGTTTGCAGTTCGTGCCAGAGCGCAAAATATGTCAAGATTACGCATGTCGAGCCGATCGCGATCGCCAAAAGTCAATTTGCTCGAGCCTTGAGGCTCGAGCAAATCGAATAATAACGGCGTTTTTGTATTGACTTTGCGTATTTAAACTGAACGTGGCAGTCAAACCCATCCTTGAGTTTCTACACTGGTCAAACTGCGCCCGATCTTGAGATATTCCGATCGCGTGGCTTGTAGAATATGGCGCATTGTGACGGGTTCTTTGGCCTCGGCAGCGATAAAGGCAGCATTGAGAGCGATCGCGCGAATATTGCCCCCAGCGACATCCAATTGCCCCAAGCGACGAAAATTGAGGGATTGGGTGGGGGTTTGTTCTGGAAAAATTTGCTGCCAAATTTCACTTCTGGCGTTGGCTTTGGGGAAGGGAAAGTTAACAATGAAGCGCAGGCGACGCAGAAAGGCTTGGTCGAGGGCATCTCTTAAATTGGTGGTCAGAATCGCCAAACCTTGATATGCTTCCATGCGTTGCAGGAGATAACTCACCTCGATATTGGCATGGCGATCGCGGCTATCTTTGACTTGGGTGCGCTTGCCGAAGAGAGCATCGGCTTCATCAAACAGCAAAACCGCACCTCCCATTTCTGCCGCATCAAAAATTTGCGCCAAATTTTTCTCGGTTTCGCCAATATATTTACTGGTGACAGCACTGAGATCGATGCGATAGAGATCGAGGTTGAATTCTCGTGCCAATACTTCTGCTGCCATGGTTTTCCCGGTTCCGCTCGCTCCGGCAAAGAGGACGCTAATCCCCAAACCGCGATTGCTTTTGCGGGCAAAACCCCATCGTTCGTAAACGGTGGTTCGTTGTTTGACTTGTGTGGCTAAATCGCGCAAAATAGCTGTCTCTTTTGTCGGCAATACCAAATCATCCCAAGTCGCAGTTGTTTCGATGCGTTGGGCGAGATGTTCCAAACGGGGGCGCGCTTGCTGACGGCAAAACGTCCAGAGGCGCTCGGGAATGTTGTCCCTCTCGCTTTGTATGGATGCAGATGCCGCTTGAATGGTACGCGGGTTGAGATTGAATTGCGCAATAAGCGGATCGAGGTGTCCGTCGAGTTCTGCGGCAGTTTCTCCGAGATGGCTTTCCCATAGGTGTTGTCTTTCAGCATGAGAGAGGGGGGAAATATCCCAAGAAATAACGGGACAATGGGGAAAGTGCTGGCGATCGCGACTGTTGAGAATAATGGGAGTTTTTAGATTGGCAAGAAAACGTTGGAGAGAAAGGCGACGTTCTGAAGAAAAGGCAAGAGCGCCATCAATCCACAAAACATTATTCCCGAGAATAGCTTCTCGCTGCCAGCGATGTTGTAGTTGTTCGAGTTCCCCCGGATGGACGGGTAAAATAGCGGCTTCGAGACTGTAGAGATTGAAACCAAGGCGATCGCAGATATTTTTGGCAATATTTAACTGACTGTCGGTATCGGTGCCGCACCTCAAGGGGTGACAACCCAGTTAAAAGGTAGACTGTATAAGGGATAGAGCGGTGAGACCTTTCTGAAAAAAGAGGCGTTTATGAGGTTTGAGATTCATCAAACGAATAGCAAGGTCTGAGTGTATCGCCATAGATTCAA
>JBCCVR010000052.1:0-36397 GCA_039194995.1 Cyanobacteria bacterium P01_E01_bin.42
CGCGATGCTAAATTATAGAAATAGATAAAGCCATTATAAAAATATAAACCCTCCAAAATAAAATCTGCCATTAAAGCAACAAAATAATTTTCTGGAGTCGGATTATCGATATATTGCTGATATAAACCCGCAATAAATTCGCACCGTCCTAATAATATCCTATCCTTACGCCAAAACTCGTAAACATCATTACGTCTCTCCGCTGGAATAATCGTTTCAATCATATACTGATAGCTCTGATTGTGCATTCCTTCCTGAGAAATTTGTTCCGCCATACAGAGGCTAATTTCGGGAGCCGTTACCGATGCTTTCAGATGGGGAATATTACAAGTCTGCACGGAATCGAGAAAGGTTAAATAAGATAAAATGCCATCAAAAGCATAACGTTCTTCTGGCGTTAAATTCCAATAATCGACAACATCTTGGGTTAAATCTAATTTCTGCGGTACCCAAAAATTTTCCCTCATTTGTTGATATAAACCAACTGCCCAAGGATAGCGAACATCATTCAACTGCATGAGATTGGTAATATTACCAAACCAAACTGAACGATTTTCGATCGCATCGTCTCCATCAGGATTAAAAATAGGATTGACGGGCATCGAATTGCCGGGTTTACTGCCATTTTCTGAGGTCGCCGAGTACATGATTGACAAAAAATAAATGAACGCTACCAATATAACATTGATAGCGTTCGTTTCAGGTTAAATCGATCTTAATTCGCACAGGAGGAGCAAGTATCATCTGCTTCTTTGAAATTGTCCTTTTGCACGGTACGGATGTAATAAACGGCTTTACAACCTTCTTGCCAAGCCTGCATCAAAGTCTCAAAAATATCTTTAGCTTGTAAGCTGCGTTCTGGTTCGTCGGGAAAGTAAACCCCCTGATTCAAATTGAACAGTAATTCCATCGAAATTCCTGTATCAATCCATTGTTGAATTGTCGCGATCGCTTTCACAACTTTGGTTTGTGCTAGCGTCTTATTTTCCGGGTAAAACCAGAAATATTCTTTAATAAATGGAGGTGCAATGGGAACTGTTCCTTTTGCCCATTTATCGTAAAAGAAGCGACTATACGCAGGCAGCACGCTAGCAGTACATCCTTGTACGAGAGAGGAAGAAGTATTGGGGGCGATCGCAGTAATATGGCTGTTACGAATACCGTATTTCTTAACGGCTTCAGAAAGTTCTACCCAGCGTTCTTTCTGGGTGGCATTCTCTACAAACCATTCTACAGGTTTTGCACCAATTAAATGCCCTTTACTCCATTCACTCCCCGCAAAAGCAGGATATGCACTCCGTTCTTTTGCCAGTTCCATTGAAGTACGGGTACAGTAATAGCCGATCTCTTCAAACAGGTGACTAATGGAAGGCAAATCCGTGTAAGAAAGACGATGTTTTGCCAACCAATCTGCCAATCCCATACACCCTACACCAATTGTTCGGTAACGCTTATTATGAGCATCGCTGTCATCAAAAGGAGCATGAGTAATTTCAATGGTATTATCGAGCAGACGAACAGCAGTTTCGCAAATTTCCGGCAGTTCTTCCAATTCAAGATTCGCTAAGTTGAGGGAGTCTAAATTACAAGTATGTGCCAGTTTGCCAGGGATGACATTAGACCAAGATTCCTGACATAAATTTCCCCCCGGAATATAGCCTTCATGTTGGTTGGGATTGGCACGATTTGCCGTATCTTTAAACCATAAATAAGGCATTCCCGTTTCTACTTGCGATCGCATGACCATTTTAAACAGTTCTCGCGCATTAATTTGCTTGTAAAGCACGAGTTCATTATTCGCGATCGCTTCTTCAACTTTTGCATAAGCCGTAACAAATTCTTTCCCCCATAGAGGTGGCAAATCGATTCCTAATTTCGTTTTAACTTCATAGGGATCGACAAGCGACCATATTTCTTTATCTTGTACCCGACGCATAAATTCATCGGTAACAACTAATTGGGGGAAAATATCATATGCCTTGCGACGCTGATCCGTTAATGTTCATCTTGATTCGCTACGTCAAGACTGCCTTTTTCAATGAACAGTTATCAATTATCAATTATCAATTATTGCTCGTTCATTGGTTTCAGACTACTTACATTTTCATGTAAGACCAGACTATATCTTTATCCTGCTCTTAAATATTTAATCACAGGATACCTCCTACTTCCACTCGCTCGAGCGTACTTCCTTACGGAATAGTCGTTGAACCCGATCCATTTGACAAAATCTCGGCTGCCGATTGCCCATTGTTACATCTGTTTTATTTTTAAACATTCACACTGACTATTTCTAGTTATGTTGTAGTTAAAACAGCTTTAGGGGTTTCCAGCAATTCAGGAGGTGCATTTATATCATTACTGATATAAAGGGCTAAAATTAACCATTTTCTGTCTGCATTTCGAGGAACTCAGGAATATCTAGATGCCAAACATCTAAACTGACGGTAACGGCTCCAGCACGTCTTCCTCCTTGATTAACAGCGATCGCGGTATCGTTGAGCAATTTAATCCAAGGAATGACCCCACCCGAAGCATTGGATTTTCCCATAACCCAGCTTCCCGTTGCCCGAATGCGAGAGACATTAACGCCAACACCACCGCCATTTTTAGAAATTCTAGCGGTATTAGTAATCTCTCCAAAAATAGATTCTAAATTGTCCTCAATGGCGACAATAAAACAACTGGATAGAGACCCATTAGGAATCCTTAAATTGGCTAAAATCGGAGTGGCTAGAGAGATTTTGCGCTGGGCGATCGCTTCATAAAATCGTTTTGCCCAACTCATTCGCTTTTCTGGTTTTTCCACAGAAGCTAACAGTAACGCGCAGGTTAATAGGGCTTCTTGAGGTAATTCGTCGGGGAGTAAATAGCGTTTAGTTAACAGGACTGCCCCAGCATAATCGTAATCCGTATCCCACTCGGGATTAATCCAAGTACCAGCCTCTTGTAACTCGTCTGGTGTATAAGTGAGAATTTTTTCGTTATAGAGATTAGCACAAACATTGGTTTGCACGGTTTGAGCGTAATTGCCGTACTGGTAGCCTCGCGATACGAGAGTATCCTTCCACAAACTCCAAATATGCAATCTCCCCGCCACATAACGCCAGTCGGGTTCGTCGGGACTGCACATCTCTAGGGCGCAGTTGATAAGATTATCTTGGATTTCTCGCGTCGTCACGCCATTGCGCAAGCGTGTTTTTAATCCTGCTTCGAGGACGATCGGATTGACATCCATGCCATCGCAAGCCCATTCGACCACTTTGCGGATTCTGGAGACATCGAGAGGGGCGGGTTTTCCATCCCGTTTGATCACTTGGATATTGGCATAACTGAGCGAAACGTTCCCATCCGTTTGTTGGAGAGAACGAGTCGCTACTGGTGGGGTCTGTTGCATTTTTGATGCCCGTAGTTTCTACTCGATTTTCCAGTGTAGCTCGGATAATACGCTATTGCTAGAGTTCAATGGGGAAAAATAAATCTGTATTACACTATACCTAGCGACGCTATATATAGTGTTTAATTCTGAAATTTGACAATGATTTTTTTGTATCGATCGGCTGTACTGTCATGCAATTGTACTTTGTTTCTGATAATTGTCAAGAGATATTTACCTTTTTGAGAGCTTGCGGTGCGATCGCGTCTATTTCGGAATTCCTTCTCGGCATACAATACATTTTGTATTACAATATATTTTTAAATTCAATTTATTCTGCAAAATGAAGGGGAGGACAGAGATGATAAAATCGCAATGGCAAGACCTGAATGCCTCCCTCAAACATCAAGAAAATACTTATCTCTTGCAAGGTCGAGTTGGTTTAACGCGAGGGACTCGTCTCGGTGAAGTAGAAGTTACAAATATTGACAATGTTCCCACCCAGCAATTTTTATCGGGAATGCCGAAAATTTCTTATCTGCGAGATTTTGCCCAACCGTTACGAATATCCGGACGCGCGATCGCGGCTTCTTTTACTCAGAAATTAGATGGAACGGCGCTAATTTTTTCCCCGTTTAAATTACCCAATGGAAAAATGATTGTTTTTCCAAGAACGCGAGGCATGATGATCGTTAGAAATACAAAATGGAGAGCCTTAAAGAATATTATCGATCGCATCGTTACAACCGATTTAAAAGCAAAAATTACGACAGTTTGTACCCAACAAAACGCGACGTTAGTTTTTGAATTATGGGGTCGAGAAAACCCGCATATCGTGCAATACGATCGCGATCTGGCACTTTCTCTGCATACCGTGATTAAAGGACGAAATGGGGTGCAACCGTGGCGACTGGTGAAACAAATCGCGAAATCTTATCATTTTCCCATTGTCGAAGAACTGGCACGAGTCAAAGCCGAAAAATTAACGGTTGAAGAATTGCAACGAATTGGGCAACAATTAATTGTCAAACAAGAACAAAAAAATGACCCCGATCTGGGTTTATATCGTCAGGAAGGGGTAATTTTAAATATAGAAAGTCAATCGAAGGGCTGGCAATGGAAACTTAAGCCCCCTTCCATGGAAGAATACCATCGTTTGTCCGGGGTCAGAATTTTACCTATTACCGTCTACCATTCAATTTGGAAATTAATCGATTTTGGTGAAGATGCTTCTTTAGATTCTCTCTTGCAAGCCATGCAATTAGAGTATGGAGAAGAAGCGATCGCCCGTTCCCAAGACATGATATCTCACTATTATCGGTTGTGGTATTCCAAATATTATGAAGAAATTATTGGTGACAACTGATAACTGAATTAAAGGCGACAAGATAAGATTTCTTGGCGAGAGATGGATTTTTCCATACTTGCTTGCGTTTCGTGTAGTAATTGCACACGACTATCCTCACTTTTTTGAGAAGTAGAATCGGGAGTCGAATCTTGCGGGGAATTGTCTTGAGTTTGGCTTTCAGCAAATGAAGGAACGAGATTTTTTGCTTGTAAAGTCATGTGTAGTTGCAGTTCGGCAACATATTCACTAATATCTTCACAGAAAATATCGTTTGGGTTGATCTGTCTAAACGATGCTTGCGATGCGTTCAAGGTGTTCTCCTCTCTAGGAAATTCAACAATCGGATCGCTATAGACCCTATCATTGTTTTTGTATTTGCGAGTCGCCGACCCGGGATCTCGCAATATATCTCAATATACCGTAACATTGCGCTAATCCCGATAGATCGAACTACATATCGTCGGGTAGGGAAAACATCCCGCCGTTATCGAGTAAAGCCGCAAATGCTGGCGAGGGAAGGGGTTGACTGAGAAGATATCCTTGAAGGGCGTAACATCCTTGCTTCTGGAGAAAACTTAAATCGGCTGCTGTCGATACCCCTTCGGCGATCGCGCGGCAATTCAGTCGTCTCGCCATTTCTACAACCGTCGTGACAATGGCAGCATTGGTGGCATTGCTATCGAGATCTTGAATAAAACAGCGATCGATCTTGACAACATCAAAGCTAAATTGTTGTAAATAATTTAAGGAACCGTATCCCGTCCCAAAATCATCAATGGCGATCGCAATACCGAGAGATTTTAATTCATTAATTTTTTGTCGGGTTACGCGAATGTTATCAACGAGAACACTTTCGGTTAATTCGAGTT
Source organism: Cyanobacteria bacterium P01_E01_bin.42 (assembly GCA_039194995.1). GTDB lineage: Bacteria > Cyanobacteriota > Cyanobacteriia > Cyanobacteriales > Spirulinaceae > CCY15215. Next base: position 5,594 of record JBCCVR010000052.1, read on the forward strand.
CGAGGCAATCGGCAGGAAACCGAGTTGCTTGTAAGACTTTCCGGAGGCGATCGCAAAATCGAACATCTTGCAACTGACGCACGGACAAATTCACGGCCAGAGAAAAACGCTCGTTATATCTTTCTTGCCAGTCCCTCACCTGTTGACAAGCCGTTTGCAAAATCCATTCTCCCATTTCCACAATTGTTCCCAAATCTTCGGCAACGGGAATAAAGCGTGCGGGAGAAATTTTACCTTTCTGGGGATGAATCCAGCGCATGAGGGCTTCCATGCCAATGATTTTGCCAGTGTTCGCATTCACTTGCGGTTGATAGTAAACTTGTAGTTCCTGCCTTGCTAACGCGGAGGGGACATGAGTTTCTAAAAATAAACGCTCTAGAGACTGTAAATATAAACTGGGGGTATAGTATTGGAGGCGATCTCCGCCTTTTTTCCCAGCATAATTTTTGGCAATTTCAGCGCGATTGAGTAGAGTTTCTAAGTCTAAATCGGAGCGATCTCTCAACGCAATTCCCATGCTTACCGTTAAGAAAAGTTCCCGATCGCGAAGGAAAAAAGGGTGACGAAAATCTTGGAAAATTTCCCGCGTAAATTCGCGAATATTGCTATTGTAGAGCAGGAAAACAAATTGATTGAGGGCAAAATAAGCCAGATAAATGGAGTCAGAACAATAGCATTGCAAGCGTCGGGCAACAGATTGTAAAATAACTTCCATGCCCTGATGAGATAAAGTCTTTTGCAGGCGATCGAAGCGATCGAGCGCCAGAACGCAGAGACAGATCGTCCCATTTCGCTCTTCTTGCATTTCTGCCGGAATCCGCTCCGATAACCATTTTTGCAAAGACTTTTGTAAAGACAGTTTGTTAGGCAAACAGACGAGGGGATCGTGATGGAGGAGATAATCGATATGATGCTCTGCTTGTCGGAGGCGATCGCTCAAGCGTTCTCGCTTCTGGAGTTGAGTTTCGATCGCCCCGAGCAACTCCGAGAGAGAGAAAGGCTTGGTGAGATAATCATCTGCCCCCAATTCCATGCCTTGGCGAAAATATTCTTTTTCGGCTTTTCCCGTTAAAAAGATAAAGGGAATGTTTGCCAAATCCGTATTTTGGCGAATGGATTGCAGAACTTCATAACCGTTCAGTTCGGGCAGCATTAAATCGCAGAGAATGAGATCGGGAGATTCTTCCCGTGCCAATTGCAGCCCGTGGCGACCGTTGGGAGCGGCAACTAAATCGTATCCTTCGAGGCAAAGAACCTCGAGCAGATTATCTCGAATGTTCTCGTCATCTTCGATCGCCAGAATTTTAATCATGCCCATGGGAGAACGTAGAAAAGGGCGGAAGGGAGCTTGGTTTGGTTTTAGCTTAACCGATCGCGCCAAGTCATGGATTGAGAGGGGAATTTCCCATCCCCTTAACCTTGTGTTGCGATCGCTTTACAATTAAATCTTAAATCAAATCTTCTTTTGTCTAATTACCCGTAAAAACAAAATCGGTAAATTTAATGTTAGCTTTTCGTCATTTAGTGGTTGTGAGTGCCGGAGCAATCTTAGCTTGCGGCTATGGAGTACCGGCGATCTCTCAGGAGTCGCCAGCAATGGAATCTTCTCTGGGGCCGACAGCGCCTTTTGAGGGGCATCCCGTCCCGATTGAGTCCAATGCTGTGGGAGAGTCTTCCTGGGACGGGGAAGTGTCAAAACCCAATCGGAAAACAACCCTCGAGGAAGACCGGGGACTATTTCCCGTTGCAGGTGAAGGAAGTGACATTTTGAATCCCGCCGATCGTTCTCCCACAACGTTGGCGATCGCCGACGAAGTTGCAAGAGAAACAGACAGCGAGCCGGCCGAAATTATCGATTGGTTAACCCAGACAGCAGTTAACAGCCAGGCTTTTGCCTCAGAGGAAGACAATTTCGCGGAAACTCCCGCAGAAATAGCAATCGATGAGGTTGCTTTCGCTGCCGAATGGCGGTCTCTACTCCCCGATACCGAAGCGATCGACGAACCGCCGTCTCCCCTCAATTTATCTTGGGAAGCAGATATTCCCGCTACTCCCCCTGAAAATAGCGAAAATCTAGCGCAAGATTCCGCAACTCTAGAAACGGGAACGGGATGGGAATTATCGCAAGCCCCCGTGGAAGCAGATCCCGAATTACCCCAAGAGGAGGATTTGGAAGCCGTGGAAGAAGTCGTAGAAGACGCGACCCCCCTGCTCGATCCCGAAGAATCTGCCCCCCCGAGCCGTCAAGTCGTACCGCCCCCAGATAATCTCGATCCCAGTGGTAATCCCCTGCTTTTTCCCACAGAACCCGATGAAGTTCGCATCGATCTGTCCCAACCCATTACTCTAGAGCAAGCGATCGCTCTCGCCCGTCGCAATAATCAAGATTGGCGCATTGCTTGGCTCAACCTTGAAAAAGCCGATGCTGCCCTGCGACAGGCGCTCGCGGCAAACTTTCCCAGTCTCAGCGCGGAAATCAACCTCAGCCGTACCGATTCCGCCAGCACCGAATTGTCCAATCGCCGCTTGACTGGTCGGGGTTTGAGCGCTTCCACCAACGATACGATTACCGACGTACTCGATGGCACCCTGACGTTAAGCTATACCCTTTACGATGGTGGCTCCCGTCCCGCCCAAATTCGCCAAGCCGAAGAAACCATTCGTTTCAATCAGTTGGAGGTAGAACGCATTGCTGAAGAACTGCGCCTCAATACCGCCAACGCTTACTATAACTTGCAAGAAGCCAATGCCAGTGTCGAAATCGAACAATCTGCCGTGGATGCAGCCAAGCAAACCCTGCGGGATGCGGAACTACTGGAGCGGGCGGGATTAGGGACGCGATTCGATGTTTTGCGAGCGCAAGTGGATCTGGCCAACAGCCAGCAAAATTTAGTCAACTCCCGCGCCAATCGCACGATCGCCCAGCGACAACTGGTGCAAGTTTTGGCCCTCGGGGAACAAGTAGAAGTGAGTATCGCCGATCGCATCGAGCGATTGGAAGATTGGACTTTATCCCTAGAAGAAACCATTATTTTGGCTTATCGCAATCGGGCAGAATTAGAACAGCAACTGGTTCAGCGCGAGATTGACGAACAACAGCGCCAAGTTGCCCTCTCAGTTCTCCGCCCCCAAGTCAGTCTCTTTGCGTCCTATAACACGACGAATATTCTCAGCTTTGGGGAAGGATTTGCCGACGGTTACGCCCTCGGAGCAACCCTGTCCTGGACTTTGTTTGACGGGGGAGCCGCCAAAGCCAACAGCCGCCAAGAGGAACTCGACATTGAAATTGCCGAGGCCAGCTTCGAGCAACAGCGCAAAAGCATCCGCGTCCAAGTGGAAGAAGCCTACGAAAACCTGAATTCGAGCGACGAGAATATTAAAACCGCCGTCGTCGCCGTCCAGTTGGCCGAAGAAAGTTTGCGCTTGGCTCGCTTGCGCTTTCAGGCGGGAGTCGGGACGCAAACCGAAGTGATCGACGCGCAAACCGAACTCACCCGCGCTCGCGGTAATTTGCTGACAGCAACCGTGGGCTACAATCGCGCTTTAGCATCCCTGCAACGCGCCGTAAGTAATGTTCCCGATAATCGCCTGTTCGATTTGCCCTAATCCTAATTGCGAATTGGCATTACGGATAAAGCAGGAACGAGGAAGAACGATCCCGATTCTTCCTCTTTCCTATTTTTTAAGAATAATTTTACATTTCTTTGCATTTCTTCATAGAATGAAGGGTAGGAGTTTCTGTAAGGAGAGCAAATGGCTAATATAGTTTTCGTCAACGAAAAAACCGAGGCGATCGCCGCCGATGGGGCAAACTTGCGGGAAAAAGCATTGGAAAACAAGGTCGATCTCTACACGTTCAAGGGAAAATTGATGAACTGCGGGGGATACGGCCAATGTGGAACTTGTCTTGTTGAAATTGTCGAAGGGATGGAAAATGTCTCCCCTCGGACAGATGTGGAAAATCGCAAATTGAAGAGGAAACCCGACAATTATCGTTTAGCTTGTCAAACTCTGGTAAACGGGACAATCAAGATTAAAACCAAACCTTGATATCAGTTGGCAATGGGAAACCCTTTGAAAAGCGTGGGATAAAGCCAACGACCAATAATCAATAATCAATAACCAATAACTAATAACTAAAATGAAACAGTACCGTCAATGGCAGCGCTAATTTATCTCCGCCATGAACAATGTTCCTTTGCGTTTGGTTGTGATTATTCCTTTGGTTTTGCAAACAGGGGTCGCCGTGGGCTTAACGGCATGGCTCTCCTTGCGCCACGGGCAAAAAGCCGTCAATGAAGTTGCCGGACATCTCCAACAGGAAATCGGCCAACGCATCGAAGAGCGCCTGCTGGCTTACCTTGCCGTACCGCAATCGGTCAATGCCCTTCATGCTCGCACGATCGCCCTCGACGGGATCGAAGCAGTTCGCGATCGCGCCTTAGAGCGACAAATGTGGAAGCACTTGCACGTCTTTCCCGCATTAACGGCGAGCTATTTTGGCAGCGAGGAAGGCGAGTATATTTCTGCCAAGCGTCAAACCGATGGTAGTTTTTCAACGGGAATTCGCGAGTCGGGTCAAGAGAATCCGACCCGTCGCTACTTTCTGAACGATCGAGGCGATCGCGATCGCCTCGATCGTCTTTTTCCCAATTTCGACCCCCGCCAGAGACCCTGGTACAATACCGCCGTCCGCACGGGGGGAATTACTTGGAGCGATCCTTACCCCGACTATACCGCCGAAGATTTAGCTATCACCGCCGTCCATCCCCTCTATGACGAAGACGGACGCTTGCAAGGGGTCTTGGGAAGCGACATTCTCCTCACGGGTTTTCGTCAATTTCTTGGAGAATTGGAAATCAGCCAATCGGGGCTTGTTTTCGTGATGGAGCGAACCGGGGCATTAATTGCCACTTCCAACGAAACCCCCGTCTTTGCCCTGACTGGCGATCGCCCCCATCGCATTCGAGCCGATCGCGCCAGCGATCGCCGCATCCAATCCACCGTTCGTCACCTGCGAGAGCGATTCGGAAACCTCTCCGGCCTGCAAACCCCCCAGCAGCTTAACTTGACCCTCGACGATCGCGGTCAATTCGTCCAAGTCACCCCCTTACAAAACGAGGCGGGTTTGGATTGGCTGACCGTCATTGTCATTCCCGATACGGATTTTATGGGACAAATTCGCGATCGATCTCGCCAAACGATCGCTTGGTGCGTTTTCGCTCTCATTGTCTCTTCGGGAGCCGCAATGCTAACCGCGCGTTGGATTGCCCGTCCCATCCTGAAACTGGCAGAGACCAGCCAGCAATTCAGCCAACTTTCCGACGCGGGAACATTAGCCTTGGGTTTAGAAGAAATCGGCATTCCCACGACCTCCAACATTCGCGAAATCGGCATTTTAGGGCGTTCTTTCGAGCAAATGTTGCGAAAGTTGCAAGGCGTTCTCCACACTCTATCGGCGACCAATGCCAAACAAGAGAAAATCGTACGGCAACGAACGGCAGAATTAGAAGAGAGTCATCGCAAGTTGAAAGAACGCGATGCCATCCTCGTGATGCTGGCCAAAACCCGCTCTCTCTATGGGGGAGACCTGCACGCCGCTTTTGCCGCCATCAGTCAAAAAACCGCCCAAACCCTTGAAGTCGAACGCGTGAGTATTTGGCTTCTCGATGAAACCTCAGGGGTCATGCGCTGCGAGGAAATGTTTCGGGTCGAGAGCGAACTTCAGGGCATCGAAATCCCCCGGCCTTTTAAAATTGTCGATTATCCTCGTTATTTTCAACTCTTAGCCAGCGATCGCCCCCTCGCCGTGACCGACGCTCAAAACGATTCCCGCTTGGCAGAATTGAAAGCAACTTATTTACAGCCCCTACACATTGCCTCTTTTCTCGACGTTCCCATTCGCCTCGCCGAAAAAATTCTCGGTGCCATTCGCATCGAACGCACAGAAGTGCTGCGGGTATGGACTCCAGAAGAAGAGAACTTCGTGAGATCCCTCGCCAATTTGGTCTCCTTGGTTTTGGAAATGCGCGATCGCCGCATGGTAGAACAGGCCTTTCAGCAAAGCGAAGAGCGTTTGGCCTTGGCTTCCATCGCCTCGGGTAGCGGCAGTTGGAGTTGGGACTGCACCACGGAGCGCCTCATGGGAGATGCTAACTTTTGTCGCTTGCACGCGATGAAGGAAGAAGAACCAGAAGACCGAGGCGAAAATCCCGCTTCCCCTTTTCCTCAACCTTTCTGCGAACAAACTTTTCCAGAATTTATGACTTGGATTCACCCCGACGATCGCGATCGCGTTAGCAATGCCCTGCGTACCCATGTCAAGGAAAATAAGGCGGAAATCTTGGCACTGGTTTATCGAGTGGGTAGCCGAGATCGCCCCCGCTTTCTCAACAGTCGCGGTAAAATCCATCGCGACGAAAGCGATCGGGCTGTCGGGATGTTGGGAATTGCTTGGGACGTAACAGAAGATAAACTGGCCGAACAAACCCTACAAGAAAGCGAAACTCGCTTCCGCGAACTCTTTCGTGCTGCCCCCATCGGCATGGCCGAATTGTCGATCGCGGGGAAATTCTTAGATATTAACCCGTCTTTGTGCCGTTTATTGGGCTATCCCTATCGGGATTTTATTGGGGAACAGTTTTATAATTTTCTCCATCCCGGCGATCGGCCCGCCTTGCGGAAAACCTTCGAGCAACTCATCGAGCATAAAACCGATCGGTATGCAGGGGAAGGGCGTTTCGTCCAAAAAAGCGGGCGCGTTGTTTATGCTTCGATCGGAATTTACATCCGGCGGGACAAACAGGGAAATCCTCTTTCGGCCATCTACCAAGTCCAAGATATTACCCCCCGCAAGCAAACCGAACTCGCCCTCGAAGAACAAAAACGATACTTGCGTTTAATTCTCGATAATATTCCTCAACAAGTCTTTTGGAAAGACACCAACTCCGTCTTTCTCGGTTGTAATAAAAATTGGGCCAAAGCGGCGGGTTTGGAGAGTCCCGAAGCCGTGGTTGGGAAAACCGATTACGACCTCATTCCCGATCGCGCCGTCGCGGACTACTATCGGGACAAAGACCGCTATATTATGACCTCCAACGAGCCGGAACTACATAATATCTCTATTAAGTACCGTCCCGGCAGCGATGGCAAACCGGCTTGGTTGGAAATCAATCGCGTGCCCATCCACGATGGAGATGGTAACGTCATCGGCATTCTCGGGGTATTAGACGATATTACCCAGCGCAAGCGCGCCGAAGAAGCCATTCAAGAGAGCGAGACTCTGTTAAATGCCACTTTCAATCAAGCCGCGATCGGCATCGCCCAGACCGATCGCGAGGGAAAATGCTTGCGAGTCAATCAACGCTACTGCAATATTTTAGGGTACAGCGAAGCCGAACTGAACGGCTTAACATTTCAAGATATTACCCATCCCGCCGATTTTACGGTCGATCTGGGACAATATTTGCAACTCTGGGCGGGAAAAATTGCCATCTATAGCTTGGAAAAACGCTATATTCGCAAAGATGGGGTTGCCATTTGGGGTAATAAAACCGTTGCGTTGGTCTACGATTACCAAGGACAGCCCCGCTATGCCACAGAGATTTTAGAGGATATCAGCGATCGCAAGCGAGCGGAGGTGGAGTTACAACAAGCCAAAGAAGACGCAGAAACGGCCAATCGCGCCAAAAGTCAGTTTTTAGCCAAAATGAGTCACGAACTTCGCACGCCCCTTAATGCGATTCTTGGCTTTGCGCAACTCCTCAATGCCGCCGAAAATCTCAGTCCCCAACAGCAAAATTATTTAAGCATTATCAACCATAGCGGAGAGCATTTATTAGCATTGATTAACGACGTGCTTTCCATGTCCAAAATTGAAGCCGGACAGATTGGCTTTACCGAGAATTGCTTCGATCTTTATTGTTTGCTCGATACCCTAAAAGGAATGCTCCATCTCAAGGCTCAAAATAAAGGTTTAGAGCTTCTTTTTCAAGAATGTACCGACGTTCCTCGCTATATTCGAACCGATGAAAATAAATTGCGTCAAGTATTAATTAATTTATTAGGAAACTCCATTAAATTCACCGAAAAAGGTAGAGTAATTTTACGAGTCTCCTCAGTTACCAGTCACCAGTTAATAACCAACACTCCGGCTTACTTTGACGATGCTCAGCACAAGTCGCTCAGTGCAAGCAACAAACAACAACCCACCCCTCAACCCCCGACCCACCCCCCAGCCCCCTCCCAAGAAGAGGAGCACAAGAGGGGGAGTGCAACTAATAACCAATACCAAATTCATTTTGAAATTGAAGATACGGGAGTGGGAATTGCCACCGAAGAAATGGAACTACTTTTTAGACCTTTCGAGCAAACTCGAGCCGGACGAAATTCCTCTCAAGGAACGGGTTTGGGGTTGGCAATCTCTCAACAATTCACGCGGTTGCTAGGGGGGAAAATCAGCGCAACCAGTACCCTCGATCGCGGTTCGGTCTTTCAGTTTACCATTCCGGTCGGTTTGGGCAGTGTCGAAGATGTTCGTAATTTATCTCCAGTGTCTCATATTGTTGGTTTGGCTGAATGCGAACCGGAATATCGTATTTTAATCGTGGATGATTCTGCCAATAATCGTCAATTTCTCGTACAAGTATTAGAAAAGTTTGATTTCAAGGTAGCAGAAGCCAAACACGGACGAGAAGCGATCGCCCTTTGGGAAAGTTTTCAGCCCCATCTGATCTGGATGGATCTGCAAATGCCTGTCATGGACGGTTACGAAGCAACGCGACAAATTCGCCAAAAAGAGAAATTGCTCGGCCGACAATCCACCTATCCTCTAACCCTCGAAAGAACCCACCCCCTAACCCCCTCCCAAGAGGGGGAAAGAACCCATCCCCTAACCCCCTCCCAAGAGGGGGAAAGAACCCACCCCCTAACTCCCTCCCAAGAGGAGGAAAGAACCCACCCCCTAGCCCCCTCCCAAGAGGGGGAAACCGATCGACGACTAACAACCAACCCCGTCACCATCATTGCCCTAACAGCACGAGTTTTTGATGAAGATTGCGAAATCGCCCTCGAAGCGGGATGCGATGATTTTGTTCGCAAACCCTGTCGCGTTGATATCCTGCTCGAAAAAATTTCTCACTATTTAGGGACGCGCTATTCCTATGAAAAATCTGCTGACGATCGGGTTGAAGGCAAACCGAAAGACCGAATTTTAGACCCGGGGGACTTGCAAGATTATCTCCCGAATGTGCCTCAATGGTGGATTGAGGAGGTCAAAGAAGCTGCTATGCAATGCGATCGCACCCTAATCTCCCCCTTGCTCGAGCAACTTTCGCCAGAATTCAGACCCCTGACCGACGCGATCGATCTTTGGGCTAGCGAATACCGTTTCGATCGCATTCTCGATCTCGTTGCCTAAAATTGGCCTTCTCATCGTGTCAAGCTAATTCATTGATTGGGGGATAATATGGGGAGAGATCGGAGAAAAATCTAAAGAATGCGATCGTAACTTTCTTCACCCTGATTGAAAACTGACCAGAAAACCATGACGCAGTATAATCTCCAGCTTATATCATCCAATCCGTTCGAGCCATTGACCCCCTTACAGGTCGAGCGCTTTTTAACATCTCCAGTTATCGTCGATTTTGATGGTGATGGCAACTTAGATGCTTTTGTCGGTACGACTCAAGGGGATATTTTCTTTATCCAAGGACTAGCTAACAATCAGTTCGATAATGCTAATCCCCAAATTAATCCCTTTGGATTACAGAAATTAGCAGACATTCCGACAAAACCGGCTAACGCAACAAACACCTTTGGCACTCTCACATCTCCTGCGGTTGTCGATATCGATGGCGATAGCGATTTAGATATGTTTGTGGGCGAATATGATGGTTTTGTCTACTTTTTTGAAAACAGGGGCGATAACACCTTTGAAGCTCCAGTCGCGAACCCATTTGGGATTACCCACAGCCGACCGAGTTCATTTTATTATGCTGCTCCTGCCTTCATTGATGCTGATGGAGATGGTTTTGTTGAAACAGCTTATGTTGGAGGTTACAACACTAACGGAGATTTAGATAGCTTTCTCAAGGTTTATACGAGAAATCCAGGGGAGACAGAGTTTCAACAACAATTGGGTAACGATTACCCATTCCCAAATGTAGCCGTTCCCAGTAACAACTCACAAGGCACTAGAGTTAACCCGACTTTGGCGGATTTTGATGGAGATGGGGATTTTGATGTATTCCTCGGACAGACAGAAATTAGCTCCGGGACAGGCTTGATTAGATATTTTCAAAATGAAGGATCTAATACTTCCCCAGACTTTGTGGAACAAAGTGGGGAAGATAATCCATTTAATGAAGTCAATCAACAGCGACCCGATCAACTCGAACACGTTAAACTAGACCTTGTAGATTTTCTAGAAAATGGAGTCCTAGAAGCCTTCGCCGGTACTCGTGTTGAAAATGGAATTCGTTATTTTATCCTTGATGAACCTCCACCAACACTTTCCCCCAAACCCGCTACACAATATAAACTCGAACCCGATACACAAACGCCTTTATTGATTGAAGATAAGGCACTTATCGCCCCAATTTTAGTTGATTTCGATCGAGATGGAAAACTAGATCTATTCGTTGGAACAGAGACAAAAGAACTCATTTACTATCGTAATGCTGAAAATGGGACTTTTGAGGAAGGTCAAACCGATCCTTTTGACATAAATCTCGCCTCAGTACCAGAAGGACTGATTAAACCTGCTGTTGTCGATCTCGATGGAGATAACGAGCTAGATATCATTGTTGGCGATCGAGATGGCAATATTCACTTCTTTAAAAACAACGGCGATAATACCTTTGCTGCGTCAGAAGTCAATCCTTTCGGTTTGACAAAAGTTGCTGCTTATGCTTCTCCAACCTTTGTCGATGACAATAATGATGGCGAGATTGACTGGGCATTTATTGGCGCACAAAGTAGTGATTCTGAGATTGATAACTATATCAAAGTCTTCAAAAATAATAATTCATCTGGGAATCCAAGTTTCGCAGCCGTTGCTCTCGCCGATCATCCATTTAGGAGTGCAGATCTTGTCGTCCCGACAGGATCGAATGTTAGAATTGTACCCGAGTTTATCGATTGGGATCAAGATGGCGATCTTGATGCTTTCCTTGGACAAACAGTAATTGATAGTGGCGGTAATGGAACCAGCGAAATTCGCTTTTTTGAAAATCGAACGCCAAACGGTGGTTCTCTCACCTTTACTGAAAGGACAGATAGTGATAATCCTTTCAATAATGTCAATCAAAGTCAAGCTAACCTTCTCAAGTTTGCTTATCCAACATTGGGCGACTTTTTAGACAATGGTGAATTAGAAGCCTTTAGCGGTTCTCAATCTGCTAATGACGAAAATGGCCTGCGGTATTTAACTTTACCCGAAATGCAGCCCGACCCCATGGAAGACCCGATGGAAGACCCCCAATCCCAACCCGATACTGATTTCAGTCGCCTAACCTTAGAACGCGATTCGATCTTTAAAATGGGAAGTGCGAATAGTGGCAGTCGCGTCATCTTCCAACTGAAAAATATCAACATTACGCAGGTTTCCGAAATTACAATTTCTTTTCTCGATGCCAGCGATAATATCAGTTTTTCGGAAGTTCTCTTTTCAACGTTACCCCCCGAATTCCAACCTCGAGGCTTTACATTCGGTCGGCAAAAACTCTTCTTGAAAGTCGATCCCAACCAACGGTTTAAAGTTAATATTCAGACCATCGATCGCAGTATCATTTCCCAAGAAGCTAATATTCTCGAAATTGAACCCGGTCAATTCGAACTGAAGTTCCCGGGGGGGATTACCATCGAACTCGAACAAAGTTTGGAAAATCCGCCGATTGGGGTGGGCGATCGACAAAGATCCGGCTTAGAAATCCTCGATCTCGAATCTGTTTCCGGCATACAAAACGCAACCTTTACCGTTACCCGCGAGGCAAACTATACGAATGAGGTTTATTTCTACCGCATTGATGATGAAAATGGAACCATAGATGGTCTCGCACCGGGTCAAACGGGTTATGCAGAAGCCGCGATTCGCAATCGCGTCAATAATCCCGGACTTCAGGTCAGCAACGAAAGAACGAACGTCCAAAATGGTTCGTTTGAGGGCGGTTTCCTCTATGCCCCCGTTATCATTGCTAATGGCACCGTTAATGACTTCTTGAACTTGAATCCCAATAACTTTGTTGGCTCCGAGGTTCAGGCTTATTTTGTCTTTGGAGAGGCTAACAGCGATCGCACCGATCACATTATCTTATTGGGGAACAATGCCTTTGGGTTTGAAGATCTCGTGAATGGTGGTGATAATGATTTTAATGACATTGTGGTCGAAACGACTTTCGCCTAGAATGTAGGGACGTTCCATGGAACGTCCCTACATTTGTTCTAGAACTTATTGGTAATCCATGCCGATTGATAGGGTTCTAAAATAAACTCTTCGCTAATATCGCGGATTGTTTTACCACTAATGAGATCGTGCCAAGGATCGATCAGGACTAAGTTTAAAGTGGAGAGTTCGAGAATTTGTTGGCGATCGCTGAGATTATGAATGGAAAAAATACTCTGATCTCGTGCCATACTCTGCCGCCAAAACACGAATAAAGCCTTATTGAGGGGGTGTAAAGTATATTGGGTGGCATTGGGATGGAAAGCCTGCTGTTTGCGGCGAATTTGAATCAGTCGGGACAGTTCTCGTAAGACGATCGCATGGTTGGAATTAGAATCTGCCAGTAATTCTTTTAATTGTGCTTCGTCCCAGCGATGGCGGTTGATCGATCGCCGTCGTCCAGTGCGTTTCATCCCTTCATAATCATTCGGTGTCGCCAGCAAACTGTGAATGTAAAATGCGGGAATTCCTTCTAAGGACATCATCATTGTATGGGCGCAGATAAAACGCTGAATTTGCCATTCATCTTCTCCTGCGATCGTGCCTTTTAAGGCATCAAAATAGGTAATATTTGCCTCATAAGGTCCTTGACTTCCATCAGGTTTAGTGCGGTAGCCAATCTCGCCGCCAAACTTCTTAATCGTATCGACAACGCCTTGAAATTCATCATTGGAAAGCAATCCTTCCGCCGGACGCAAACCAATACCATCATGAGAGGAGAGAAAATTAAAATAGGCGCATCCCAAAGGTGCGGGAGGCATACTCATCATCCATGTTTTTAAATAGTCCGATTTTCCTTGTAAAAGGGCGTGAAGCACTAAAGGGGGCAAGCTGAAATTGTAAATCATGTGGGCTTCGTTGCGATTGCCAAAATAACTTAAATTCTCCCGGTTTGGCACATTCGTCTCGGTCAGTAAAGCAATATTGGGATCGATCATTTGCACGACTTCTCGCAAAACCCGAATTAAAGCGTGGGTTTGAAAAAGGTGAATACAAGGGGTGTCTAACTGTTTCCACAAATAGGCAACGGCATCTAAACGTAGATATTTGGCCTTGGCTTTGATATAATATAAAATGATTTTAATGAATTCCAATAAAACATCTGGATTGGCAAAATTCACATCGATTTGATCGTGACTGAATGTTGCCCAAACGTGCTTTTCTCCAACAGTTGTTTCGACTTTCATTAAAAGCGGATTTGTTCTCGGACGCACGACTTGAGAAATATCGGTTTCTGGATCTGCGGTGATAAAATAATTACATCCGGGTTCTTTGCCTTGTTTAAATTGTTGAAACCATTCACTTTCACTAGAAATATGATTGAGAATGAGATCGAACATTAGCTCAAAATTTTCCGATATTTGCGAGATATCTTCCCAAGTCCCTAATTCTGAATTCACGGCAAAGTAGTCGATAACGGAAAAGCCATCATCGGAACTATAAGGATAAAAGGGTAAAATATGAATCCCTGCGATCGCTTCGTTTAAATATTCCTTCAGAAAGCGATTGAGGGTAATCAGGGGTTTTTCCGAATTGCTATGATTAATAATACTATCGCCATAGGTAATTAAGATGACTGTATCTTCACTCCACTTATTGATATTTTCCTCGACAGATTGAGAACAATAAGGGGCGATCGCTGTAAATAAGGTTGCGATGAGTTGTTCGATATTTTCTTCGGGGTAAACTTTCTCGAGTAACGGGCGCACTCGGCGGGTGAACACATCCAAATATTGAGAAGATTCCAGCATAATTCGAGGTCAATAAAATAATTTAATGTCCTTGCATCCTTTTAAAGGCTATTTTCCTTCAAAGTCAGTTGCTTTGAATACAGTTTCCGAAATTTAATCGCCAAAACACCAACTTACGGCGATCGCGATCGCAACAATAGCGCACCACTTGCCCGCAAAACCGAAAAAATGCAGAAAATCGAGGGGAAATAACATCCCGACAAATGTTGAGACCCAATTGAGAGTGAAGATAAAAGCGAGTAAGGCGATCGCGAGCATGGAGACGGAATGATTACTTCGCCCTTTTTAGCATAAAAACTGCTTTTTCACCAGAGGGAAATGTCATAAAAATTAACGAAGCCGCGATCGTTTCCCCTGTGTCAAAACAGCGAGTGTCACGTTGATTTACTTGCCTTCAGAGGATAAATTAAAATAGAATTATAGAGATCGAACAAAAATTGCGATCGCGGGCAGTTCGGTATTCGCACGAGTTGCCAGTTATCAATACTATTTTTTAATCCAACCCAGCCCCATTATTGAAAAGCAAAGTAGAAAAGCAAGGTTGAAAGGCGAAGTATACTTTTGCTTTTGCCGGGGCAGAAAAGGAAGATAATCCGGAAATTCCGCGATTGAGGAAGGAAATCTCTATTTAGGGGGATGGGATGAATCGCTGGCAAGTTGTTTCTAGAACAGTTTAGCCCAACCGCCCCAACATCAAGAGCAATATCAACGCGATCGGGTTCGATCCTGACGAGTTTAGAGGGGAAATTCCCATGTTCCGCATCAAACCCTATTATTTTCTAATTCCCATTTTTGCCGCTTTGACTGCCATTCCGGCGATCGCGCAAAATGCCAATTTCGATCCCTTGAATCTCGCCCGAGGGTTCGATCGCGCCGATGCAACGGTTACGGGCAATACGGGAGGAAGTTTCGATTTAGCCACCAATTTGTCATCTCGCGACTATCGCGGCAAGACTTGTATGGGTTTTGGGTCTCGGCAACCCGACCATATCATGGAACTGACAGAAGATATGACTGAGTTAACGTTAAGCATTCATAGCGGGGGCAAAGATACCACCCTGGTGATTCAAGGTCCCGATCCTGCCAAAGAGTTTCGCTGCGGTGATAATGGGGCATCTGGCGAAGATGCTGCCATTCGCGATACAGATTGGAAAGCGGGGGTTTATAAAATCTGGGTGGGTTCGATGAATAGCGAAAATTGGCGCTATCGACTCTCAGCAAGAGAGTAATCCTAATTCTCCCCCCTTGATAAGGGGGGTTGGGGGGGATCGGTATCCAACTAGCCGATTGAATTAAAGTAATCTCGATATAACTGATAGCGAGGAAAAGTAACGCGATCGCCAAACTGGACTAAGCCTAAATTGTATAGTTTTTGTGCTTGTTCTTTCTCCTGATAAGATTGTAATTCAATCGGCGTTTCCGACCTGTAAATCTTTTCGAATACGGTGACGATTTCTGGCGGAAGTTGCTGTAAATAGCGACGATAGCGGCGCAAGTGACTGCCAAAAATGCCCGACTCCGCGATCGCATTTTCTCGCAATGTCGCCAAACTCTCTTCTCCTCGTGCCAGATCGTGCAGAGATTGCTGTACGAGATAGGGATGTCCTCCAACTAATTCCATCAGGCTTTTAACGCTTTCTTCCTGCCAATCCAAACCCTGCAATTGTGCCAAATTCAAAACTTCTTGGGGAGTGAATTCGGGAATTGTAATTTGGGTTCCCACGTTAAAGGGAGATTGATTGATTTCTAACTGTTCGTATAACTCGGTATGAACGATCAGCAGCCCCAATTTTTGCCAAATTTTCCTTGTTTTAGCTTGTTCGTGTAAAGTTCTGAGAATGCCTAAGAATTCTCCGGCAATCTTGGCATAGGGAAAAATGCGATCGACATCATCTAACGCAATAACTAAGGGTTTTTCCTCAGCCAGCAGGTATTTTTCAAAATAAGTCATGCACTTGACTTTATTATTGCCTAGCTTGCTTTTCCAATGGGTTTCGATATTGTTTTCCTTCGCTAAAATTTCCGTAACGCTGGTACAAAACCAGAGTAAAAAACTCTCTAAACTGGTAAAATCCGAGGCTTCCGCAAGACGCAAACTTAAACGAACCACGCGATCGCCCTGACTCCTGCGATAGTTTAATCCCTTTGCCATCAAAGCCGTTTTTCCCATTTGCCAAGGGGCTTTTATGCGAACTAAGCACCCTTCTCGGGATAGGGCGCGATAAAAAGGTTGTTCGATTTGCGGGCGTTCTAGCTCTCGAGAATTTGTAACATTTTCTATCATTTCCTTGACAGGAGAGGGAGAGCTAGAACTGGAATTTTGCCAATCGCGCCAGTGTCGTTCTAATGCCTTGCGAAAATTGCGCTTTTCCACCTTCTCTCCCATCGCATCGGAGAGTTTACGCCAGAGTTCTTGCCCGATAGTTCCGCGAATATAATCGGGGTTAAAATTGGCCTCGCTGGCAATATCTTCGTACTTTTTATGCTGCCAAGATCCCTGTAAGACGATCGCTTCGATATCTGTCAAATGTTCTCCGGTGCGATCGCAGAGAACGCGATCGGCAATTTGCAATAATTCCGCTTCTCCAAATTCCATAACGATTCGCTTAACTCATTCAGTGGGATACTATAGAAGGTTAATTTATTATTGTAGCGATCGCGATGAGTCAGCCTCAAATTGCCCCCTTTGGTGCGTGGAAATCCCCCATTACTGCCGATCTGATTGTTTCGGGCACGATTGGATTGGGGGGTGTTGCCTTTGATGGAGAAACGATGTATTGGTTGGAGGGACGACCGTCGGAAGGGGGACGCAATGTTATTGTCAAACAAGGGGAGAATGGGGAAGCGATCGATATTACGCCGCCCCCATTTAACGTCCGCACGCGGGTACATGAGTACGGTGGAGGAGCATTTTTAATCGCTGCTGGAAGGATCTATTTTTCTAATTTTGCCGACCAGCGCATCTATCAGCAAGTGCCGGGATCTGCACCGCAACCCCTCACCCCGGAAAGCAAAAAACGCTACGCTAACGCCATTTTAGACGAGAAACGCGATCGCCTTATTTGCGTTTGCGAGGATCACACAGGGGAAAGGGAGGCGAAAAATACGCTCTCAACGGTAAATTTAAAAACGGGAGAAGTCCGAGAACTCGTATCGGGAAGTGATTTTTATACCTCTCCTCGCTTGAGTCCCGATGGTTCTCAATTGGCGTGGATCGATTGGAATCATCCGAAGATGCCTTGGGATGGCACAAAATTATGGATTGCAACCATACAAACCGATGGCAGTTTGGATAACGTGCAGTGTATTGCAGGCGGGGACGAAGAGTCAATTTGCGCCCCAGAATGGAGTCCGGAAGGGGTTCTATATTTTGCCAGCGATCGCAATAACTGGTGGAATTTATATCGGTTTGTGGGTGGAAAAATCGAATGCGTTTGCGAAAAAGAGGCAGAATTCGGCTATCCTCATTGGGTCTTTGGCGAAAAACCCTATACCTTTTCATCCGAGAATTTAATCCTCTGTACCTATTCTCAAAATGGTCGCAAATATTTAGCAAAACTCAACCCAGAAAGCCAAGCATTAGAAACCCTAGATATTCCATTTACCAGGATTTCTTCCTTGACAGTACGAGGAGAATCTGCTTATTTTCTTGCAGGCTCTCCCACCCAACCCGGCCAACTCGTCAAACTAGATTTAAACACTCTCGAATATACCACTTTAAAAAAATCTAGCACGATTGAATGCGACTCCGATTACTTTTCCATTCCCGAGGCGATCGCTTTCCCCACAGAAGAAGGAAAAACAGCTTATGCGTGGTTCTATCCTCCTCGGAATAAAGACTATACCGCTCCAGAAGGAACGTTACCCCCACTACTCGTAAAAAGCCACGGCGGGCCCACCGCAGCCACTTCCGCCACCTTTAATTTAAGGATTCAATATTGGACGAGTCGCGGCTTTGCTTTTGTGGATGTTAACTATGGTGGCAGTACGGGATACGGACGAGAATATCGCCAGCGTTTAAATAAAAAATGGGGAATTGTCGATGTAGATGACTGTACGAATGCGGCGAAATATTTAGCAGAACGAGGGCGAGTCGATGGGGAAAAATTAGCGATCGCGGGAGGAAGTGCGGGAGGATATACGACCCTTGCGGCATTAACTTTTAAAGATGTTTTTAAAGCAGGGGCGAGTTATTATGGGGTCAGCGATTTAGAAGTTCTCGCCAAAGATACCCATAAATTTGAATCGCGCTATCTCGACGGTTTAATCGGTAAATATCCCGAAGAAAAACAGATTTATGACGAACGTTCTCCCATTTATTTCACCGATCGCCTTGCCTGTCCCGTCATTTTCTTCCAAGGATTAGAAGATAAAGTCGTCCCACCCAATCAAGCGGAAATGATGGTAGAAGCCATCAAGAAAAAAGGCTTACCCGTTGCTTACGTTCCTTTCGCAGGAGAACAGCACGGTTTCCGTCGCGCGGAGAATATAAAACGGGCATTAGACGGGGAATTTTACTTCTATTCCCGTGTCTTTGGCTTCACACCTGCAGACGCGATCGAACCCGTTGAAATCCTCAATTTGGATTAGAAAAGGAACATCCTAAAACTGGATATTAAATGACAAAATATTAAATGATAAATATAGGGATTTAGCGTACTAAATCCCTATATCTACATTTGGGTTGAAGCGATTCATTGTTGCGGTGAATTGCGACTATTGGGGCAAACACGAAGTTGCAGCGATCGCCGACCAATCGCCAAAGCCTTCTCTCCGGATGCGTCCGGTGGTGACAGCGCGATCGAGTTCATTTAGCGCGCTGCGATCGGCAGGCCGAATCATTTGTTGTTTGAGAAGTTGGCGCAAGAGAGCTTCGGAAGCCACACTCACGCATCCAGTCTGGAAAGCAGACTGTACCAATAAATTAATCATCACAATGCTACCCTGATTCCTGATACTGCTCCGAGTATACTCCATATTTTTCCCCAATGGCAAATATATAGAGAAATGTTACCCGAGGCGATCGCTCAGTCATTGATATCAAATCCATTTAATTGTCCGAACTTAGGGATATCCTGCAAACTTCCTCTTCCCCCGCTCCCCTTCAGGCTGAGCGAAGCCAAAGCCCCGCTTCCTTACCGAATTGAAACGGCAGGTTAGGGAAGTCCCGAGTTATGATGAAAGGTGGACAATCGAGAGCGGCAAACAATGACAAAAACAGCCCTGATTACAGGGATTACGGGTCAAGATGGCTATTATCTCAGTCGCTTGCTTTTGGGGTTGGGATATCGCGTTGTCGGACTCATTCCCCCCCAACGTTGTAGTAGTATCGCCAAACTGGACGAATTGGCTGAAAAGGTCAATATTCGTCCTGTCGATCTGAGAAATGCCCGAGCCTTACGCGAGGTGGTCGAAGACCTGCAACCCGATGAAATTTATAACTTAGCCGCTCCCAGTTTTGTCCCGGATTCTTGGAACGATCCCCTCGGCACCCTCGATTTAATTACCGGTACTGCAACTCGCTTATTAGCCGCCGTGAGAGAAGTGGGTCTGGCCGATCGCACTCGTTTTTATCAAGCCAGCAGTTCGGAAATGTTCGGCACCGTCGAGGTTTCCCCCCAAGACGAAACCACCCCCTTTCGCCCGAAAAATCCCTACGCGGCGGCCAAACTCCACGCCCATTGGACAATGGTGCACCATCGCGATCGCTATAATTTATTTGCCTGTAGCGGCATTCTCTACAATCACGAATCTCCCCGCCGTCCCCCTTCTTTTGTGACCCGGAAAGTTACCCTGACGGCAGCTTCGATTAAGCTAGGTTATTGCGATACGTTGGAGATGGGAAGTTTGGATGCTAAACGAGATTGGGGATATGCTGGCGATCACGTGGAAGCCATGTGGCGAATGCTGCAAGCCGATAATCCCGAGGATTATGCGATCGGTACCGGACAACTCCATAGCGTGCGAGAATTGGTGACAATGGCTTTCGATTGCATCGATCTCGATTGGCAAAATTATGTGACGATCAATCCCCAATTTTTGCGACCGGACGAACATTTTCAACTGGTTGCCAATCCGACCAAAGCCAAGGAAAATTTACAATGGCAACCGCAAATGAGCTTAGCTGCACTGATTGAGGAAATGGTGATGAAAGATTTGGAGCGGATTAAACTCGGAACAATACAACCCATTCAATCGAAAACAATCGACGAGCAATAAATTGCGATCGCCGTCTTTATTAGGAGTTAATATTTTGCTAAAATCAAACAATAGCACTGATTATGTTTTTGTTTTTCTAGAGATTTTTGCTCGAGAGGGCGGCATTCAATCCTACGTTAAAGATATTTTTCAGGCTTATCGAGAACTATCCGATTCAGAAAATGGCAAGCGTGCCGAAATCTTTCTCTTGCGAGATTCAGCAACTGAAGAAAATCCTTTTGCCAGTAAAAATATAACCTTTCACTATCTCAAAACCCTCCCGCCGTGGTTGGGTAGAATTAAACTAGCTGCGGCTTTATTGTCTTGTTTATTGTTGCAACGTCCCCGACACGTTTTTTGCGGTCATATTAATTTAGCTCCCTTAATTCGTATATTTTGCCAATCTTTGGGAATTCCCTACACGGTTCTCACTTATGGAAAAGAAGTGTGGGAGCCTTTACCCCCCAAACAACGTCTTGCCCTGCAACAAGCCGATTCGATTTGGACGATCAGCCGTTACAGCCGGGATTTGGCCTGCCAAGCTAATGAAATCGACCCCGAAAACGTCCGCTTGTTGCCCTGTGTCGTGGATGGGACGATTTTCCAGCGCGATCGCAAGCCAACCCATTTGTTACAAAAATACGGGCTAGAAAATGCCAAGGTGTTGATGACTGTAGCTAGATTGTGGTCTGGGGATATTTATAAAGGCGTTGACGTGACCATCCGCGCCCTCCCGGAAATTGCGAAAGTGTTTCCCGAAGTAAAATATTTAGTCATCGGTCGAGGAGACGATCGCCCCCGCTTGGAGAAATTGGCGGCAGATTTGGGCATGGGCGATCGGGTCATTTTTGCGGGCTTCGTGGCAACGGAAGAGCTTCCCGCCCATTATCGCGTTGCCGATGCCTATATCATGCCCTCCCAAGAAGGATTCGGCATTGTTTATCTCGAAGCGATGGTTTCGGGGATTCCCGTCCTTTCGGGGGATGCCGACGGCTCTGCGGACCCCCTACAAGATGGTAAGTTAGGATGGCAAGTCCCCCATCGCGATGTGGAAGCCGTCGCCCGAGCCTGTATCGAAATCTTAACCGGGTTAGCGGAACAAACCGACCCCCGTTGTAACGGCGAATGGTTGCGGGAATGTACCCTGGCGAAGTTCGGGAAAGAAACCCTAAGCCGACAACTCAAACAATTATTAGAAGAAGCAGATAAGGCCAATGCCTAGGAGATTGCCATTATGAATCAAAATTTTTCGCGACTCGCTCAAATTAATTTATCTGGCGTGGGTTGTTGGTTAACAATTTTAGCCTTTGTTATTCTGTTAAGTTCTTTGGGATTGGGTTGGGTTCTCAATTGGTTTATTTTCCTGATTACCCTCCCGTTTATCCTTCTCTTTGTTGGCTTTTTTGTGTTGCGTTGGTGGGTGGGTCGCAATCTTGTGGAAGATGAATGCCCCGTCTGTGGCTATTCTTTTACGGCTTTTAATGGGATTGATATCGATTGTCCCAATTGTAATGAACCCTTGAAGGTGGAAAAAGGGAAATTCATTCGCGTGACTCCTCCCGGGACGATCGATGTAGAAGCGATCGAAGTGGATGTCAAAAGATTGAAAGATTAGATGATTCTGGCTGGCGATCGCATGGGTTTGCTTTTCGTTTCGTAGCGTGCCAAGATACAAAAGTCTTACTCGAGTTTTTTTGTGAGAAAAAAAACGATCAACGGCAAACCCAAAAACCCAATTTTGAAGGATTTCTCAAGGTCATCAATTAACCCGCATGGAATTAGACAGTTATCCCCGATCGAGAGGTTTACATCAATTGCCCTAGCAAAGAGAGGTTTACAAGTA
The DNA here is from genome assembly GCA_039194995.1 of Cyanobacteria bacterium P01_E01_bin.42. GTDB lineage: Bacteria > Cyanobacteriota > Cyanobacteriia > Cyanobacteriales > Spirulinaceae > CCY15215. Next base: position 27,828 of record JBCCVR010000052.1, read on the forward strand.
TCGAATCCACCTAAATTTTGAAAATTTCTCAGTCGGTCATGACCACTGCTTGCCCCAGCATACGGCGATTTTAACAATTCTTCGGATAGCTATAGGGACAAAATGATCTTAAATGATCTTAAATCTCAAGACATTTAGGTTACATTGAATATATAAGCTAAAGCAAACTTAGAGGCAGAAAATACTTCTAACACTAAGTAAAAAACTGACCCCTAAGAGTCAGTTCTAAGAAGTGAGCAGTAATCTAATGATCGCGGCTCATCCAACGGCGAACAACTTCGTTAATGATCGAGATCCCCACCTTGATCATTAACTCAGTGATTGCTTGCATAAACCAATTAACTAACTCAGGCATAAAACATCACCTCCTCGGATTGATGAGTCTGAGTTAAGTTTAACCTATCCCTCGCTGAAATGGTGGGTATTTTTAGGTGTCTATGGTCTATTTATAATAAAATTATTTCTACAAGGGCGCTCCGTCCTTGTTTTTTGTTGTCAAATTCCCAACGGTTGGGAGGTGCTTGATCGCAAATCCCTCCCGCACTACCTATGAGTCGGAGGGTTGTTAGACTAGATAGTATAAAAAAACTGATAATGCGGTCTGATTCTTCATTGTGTTGGGGGGAGATTATCGGGGTCTAAACCCATTGCTTGCAGGCGATCGCGCAACTCCTGTAAAGTAGTCTCAGCCCCTTCAGCCCGCTCTCGTTCTCGTTCTGCCTCCAATGGCACTAAATTGCCCTCGGCATCGTAGAAACGCAACCAAATCGCCGTTTCCCGCAATATTGTTCCTTCCCACGTTCCCAGCCATAACCCCAGATCGTCACACCACAACCAACCGCGATCGTTCGGAATCAATTCCTGATAGCGTCCGTTTGCTCCCAATCGCCAACCCTGTAACGATGCGGGATTGAAGGGATCGTAAACAAAATAATTGCGGGTGCGAAATGTTCTCTCGTAAAGTCTTCTTTTGTCTTCCAGATCGATGTTTGCCGTAGAGGGTGACATTAATTCCACAATGACATCGGGATAACGCCCCTGTTCTTCCCAAACAACCCAACCTTGGCGTTCTCTCGTCCCGTCTACATCTAAAGCTACAAAAAAATCAGGCCCGCGAAAATCTCTATTTTTGACCTGTTGCCGACTGAAATAGAGGAACATATTCCCCCCGGCAAAATAATCATCTCGTTCGCGATATGCTTCGTGTACGGACTCGATTAAAACGTTGATGCCGATGCGGTGGCGATTACTTTCCAAGGGTTCTCCGTCGTCAAAGATTAAATCGGTTGGGGGGGGTGAAGGGACAAACTCTTCCGGGGATTGGGTTGGGGGCGTTTGTTCTGCAATTTTGACAGACATGGCAGATTTTTGTGGTTTTTCCTATCCTAGCAACGAAAGAAAGGCGCGTGAATTTTGAGAAAATTTAATGGACTTCAATTATTCTGGCGATCGCAAGAGTTGCAATCGTTCTCGCAAGAGTTGTTTTTCTCCCTGAAATACGGTGAGATATTGAGAATTTTGGCGATCGCCATTTTCCCAAGAAACAACATAAAAATAATCGCCATTTTCCCAAGTTACGCCGCGACGATCGCCATTTTGCCACGAGGTTCCATAATACAAAACGATACAGTTTCCGAGGGAATCGCAGCCTCGATACGTTCTACCCGTTTGGGGATTGTTTTCGGTAAGGGTAATCGTAAACTCGCCAGCACGATAATAAGATTGGGCGATCGCAGTATTGGCAAACAGGAAAGCGATCGCAACCGCGATCGCGGCACGCAGAATATTCATAAAGGGTACGCAATGGGAACTATCCTAAATTTTCCCGCTAGAAGATAAACTGAATGGGTTAGCGGATCCCCGATCGCGCTTATTTTCCCAACCCGCGACCCCAGAATTGTTATGGAATGGCATCCTACAGACGCTCAGAGTTTGGCGATCGTCGATCGCGAGATCGGAGAACACGGTTTTGCCCCCGCAGAGTACGAAATTCTCCGACGGGTCATTCACGAGACGGCGGATTTTGAGTATAAATCTTTAATAGGCTTTTCTGAAGGAGCATTACAATCGGGAGTTGCGGCACTGGCAGCGAGGACGACGATTATTGTTGACGTTCCTATGATTCAAGTGGGAATTGCCCCCATTATCCAGCAAACGTTTGCAAATCCCGTCTATTGCAGCATGGAAACCATTACCCGTCCACAAAAGAGCAAATCTCAGGTTGCTTGGGGCATTCAAACCCTCGCCAAACGCTATCCAGAGGCCATTTTTATTATCGGTCAGGCGCAAACGGCACTGACGGCATTGGTCGAATTAATCGAAGCAGAAGAAATCAGACCCGCACTGGCGATCGCGACTCCTTCGGGATTTGTCGATGCGGATGTAGTCAAAGAACGCTTGCAAGACACCATGATCCCCAATATTCGCATTAGCGGGCGCAAAGGCAGCGCAACCGTCGCCGTCGCCATCTTAAACGGGTTGATGGACTTAGCTTGGGAGATGTACGGCAAAAACGAACGCAACGATTATCGATAATGATTTCTCCCCCTCTTGGGAGGAGGTTGGGGGGTGGGTTAAGACCGTTCGCTGACTTCCCATACTTTCAAGACTTTATCCTTATTGGTTGAAAATAAGCGATCGCCACCCGCATTAAGAACAAGAGAATCTATCGCGCTGCCCTCACTAGGGAGTTCGTGAAACTGAGTTTTTCCATAAACGTCCCAGAAGGAAATCTTACCATCTCTCGTTCCGCTAACGAGAATGCGACCGTAGGGACTAAAAGCGAGGGCGGACGTTGAATAGGTGCAATCGTCAAAAGTGGTCATGAGATGATTGGTCTTTTTTTCCAGATTGATATCCCACAATTGAATTTTACCTTGCCAAGAGATCGCCGCGAGGATTAAACCAACAGGACTGAGAAGGGCGCGCGGAGAGAAGGTTTTCAGGGTGTAGGGGCGATCGCGGGTTTGCAAATCCCACAGTTTGAGGGTTGCATCTTGGGCAGTGCTGATTAATGTATTGCCATCGGTACTAAATGAAAGGTGAGCGACAGCACGAGTGTGAGAGCCAAAGATTAAATGCGTGCTAAAAGTCCCCATGGTTTTTCCCGTGGCGATCTGCCAGAGTCGAATGCTGCCATCTTCGGAGCCTGTGGCCAGCATTTTACCTTGGGGATCGATCGCGATCGCGGTAATATCCAATTGATGACCGTAAAGGCTGCGCTGCAATTCTCCTTGTTCCCAAATTTCGATCGCGGGACTGGAACTATGAATGCTATTTTTAATGCGGATGAGGGTATTTACATCAGGACAAAGACCGTACATTTCTCGCATGCGCGGGTACTTGGGAATGGTATAAAGAATTTCCCCGCGATCGATATTCATGACACGAATAGTTTTGCCTTTTTGATAGGCGATCGCAGTTCCCGTCGAGTTGATTGTCAGTCCATTTCCCGCTTTAATGATTTTCGTACAGGCAAAGAGGCGATAGGGAAGATATGCCCGTAAAGCGCGATTGATTTCAGGATTTTGACGTTTTCTGAGTAAAAGATAGGCAACTTGTTGAACGGTTTCCGAGTCGTCTTGGAGTCCTTTAATCGCCAGTTCTAGCCCTTGTTTTCCATACTTTACTGCCTCGCGAATGGCTTCTACTCTCGCTTCAATGACCGGACTGGCTAAACGTTGTTTGATGCCTGCCAATCCCCCCAAAATCAATGCACCTCGGGGGACAGTATTCTGAGACCCGAGTACGGCATCATATTCTTGAGGGCGATCGGAATTGGACATTGGAGAATAATAGGCGATCGTTAATAAGGATGCACGAGATAACTTGTCCAGACGGGTTCTTCACTGGAATTAAGCGTTTCTCGTTTTAGCCAACGCCATGTTTTGCCTTCTTTTTGACGCTGGAGAAAAATATCAAAAAGATTCCGCTCTTGCTTAACTTTTTGGTTGGGCAGGTCAATTTCTAAATTATAGCTCCCAGTGAGATGATAAGTTGCTAAATTTGCCATGTAGAGTGGCTCGATCGCTTTGATGGAGATGCCAGAAATCTCGATCTCGGGATTGGCAGCATTGAGATTTTCGCTGAGGAGTTCTTGGGATTGGCGCACTTGCAAGGCGATCGCTTTTTTGACCCACTCTCCTTTAGGAGCAAGACTTAAGGGCGGCTTTCCGCCACCGCATCCCGCCAGCAGCAAAATCAAAGCAATTCCGAGCAGTCCTTGCAACCATCGCCTCGCAACCATTCTGCTTCCCCCAAGCAACGCAAAATCTTCCAATATCTTAACACGTAGAACAAGAATATTATTGAGAAAGCTGCTACATTAGAAATGAATTTGCAAAAGATGGGTAATTATGACAACAACAATCGTCGCGGCAAGACCCACTCTAGAACAATTTTTAACGTTACCGGAAACCAAACCCGCTAGCGAATACATTGAGGGTGACATCGTACAAAAACCAATGCCAAAGGGAAAGCATAGTTTGTTGCAGTTGAAATTGTGTAACTATATCAACGATCGTGTTGAGCCGAAAAAGATCGCTTATGCACTCCCAGAATTGCGTTGTAGTTTTGGAGATCGCTCGATTGTCCCAGATATTGCCGTTTTCCGTTGGTCTCGCATTCCTTTCGATGCCAATGAGGAAATACCCAATGATTTTTTATTGTCTCCCGATTGGACGATTGAGATTCTCTCACCCGAACAGCGTTCGAGTCGAGTGATCGATAAGATTAGCTACTGCTTGGAGTATGATTGCGATCTGGGTTGGTTATTAGATCCCGAAGATCGCTCGGTTTTAGTTTTGCGATCGCAGCAACAACCCAAGTTATTTGTCGGAAGCGATCGCTTACCCATTCTGCAAGAAATCGATTTAGAATTAACAGTCGAGCAAGTTTTTAGTTGGTTGAAAATGGGTAAAAAATAGGAAATCGACGAATCGTTTTTTTTGTTTTTTTGCGATCGCATTTTTTAAGTGCATTCTGAGTTTGAATTTCTTTCTACAATCTTTTTGATTAAAGGGTAGTAGGTTGTATTATCTAAATGCTCTTGATACCAAGTATTATAATCATTTGTAACTTTTAAATGTTCCTGAATTTGTCTGGCTTCTTCAAGAAGAACCCATAGATTATGAGTGGCACGATTTTGAAATCCAAATACTTTATTGGCTCTTAATCCATCAATACCATACTGTTTGCAAGCTGGACACTGACATTGTTCGAGTTTTTCTTCTTCTTCTTTACTAACTTTTCGACCTCTCCAGTTTCCTAATTCTGCAATAATGCGATCGCCAGTTCCGGGAAGTTGAATTAAGCCTCGTGCTGCGCGATTTCTCCATCCGCTCGAGTCCACAGAATCAATACCTAATAATGCTGCAATATGTAAAGTTGCAGTTCCTCCAATCCCAAAAACATGAAGTTTTTTATCTTTAAATTGTTCGCGAAAATGAATGAGACCATCAATCATTTTTGTATATGACATTGCTTTAGGTGCGCGTAGTAAATTTGGAACAATTCCACCTAGAGCAATATAGGGCTTACTTGATAATATCTCACGTCTCATTATCCTTCTAATATATCGGTCTAGTAAATTACTAATATGAACAACTGGCACATAGTAATCTTGACAATAAAGAGCATTCATTCTCATTGTTTTATCTAAACATTCTCGCTGTTCTGCTAATGTCATTTTTGGCGTGGGAATAAAATCTTGTGGGATGGGATACCAATCTGGTTTTGCCTCTTTAACAAACTCTTGATATTCTTGAACGGGTACTATTGCATTTTTTTTAATGAAAGAAAATGAGCCGTTATCGAGATAAACTTTGACATTTTGAGGAACTCCCAAATGTTCGTGTAAGCCTCGTTCCATTGCTTTACGTCTTTGGCTTGGTGCTTTATTGAAATCAGCATAAGAAATCATCACCGCTTGCAATTCTTTCACATGGTAAGGTGATGTTGGATTCCAGACACGGGGTTTTTGTCCAGATAAGCTAAAACCAGCTACAATTTGCACAATTATTAAGCCTTGTTATTAATGAAAGATTTATATTGTTCCCATAATTTTCTTTTAATATCTTCTGTTAACCATTTACCTAAATTCTTAGAGTATTCATGAGATTTTTGGGTAACAGATGGTATCATATATTTAATGGGATCGTCACTCATAAATGAATGATCTTCGTCAACGAGAAAACCACAGTATTTAATAGCTGTAAATATTTTAACTACTATTGTAACAGCATCTTCAATACCATTATCGAAAAATTCATATCTTGGCAATAATTTTGTAGGAGTATTGGAATGACCCATAAAAAACATATAGGTATGAAAAATTTCACATAATGTCTTATACGGTTCTATATCAATTCCAGTCTTCTCATCTTTAATTCTTGTAGAATAGCGTTCAAAAAACGAGTTTAAGTCGTTTAAGTTTGCTTTTTCATTAAGAGTTGCTCGGGTGGTGAAAGATCTACGAATTAGACAAGTAGAAATAGTTTTGCCTAGTTCAATTTTACAAAATTCTGAAGAAGATAAAAGTAATGTCATTGCTTGTCCATCCGTCAATGTATAGTTACCTTTATCCCACCTTGAATCTATATATTTTGCTATATACCATTCTAAAACCGAACTATATACTTTTAAACGAACATTTTTAGATACTCCACAATAAATTCGTTTGTAATTTTTTGCAGCTTGTAAACAAAGAAGTAGTTCGCGAATGGCTTCTTGTGTAAATGTACCTCTTCTATTATTAATTAAAAAGTTATCTAAATAAGCATCTTGTGGAAATAGACTACCATCTCTCAAAACGATATCAGGACAATCTTTTCCGGCATTGAGTAAGTATTGATGATCGAAAATATATTGGCCGACATCCATTGCTGAAGCAGTACAACGATGAAAATCTTCTGGCTCTAATTCATCTTGATAAGATGGATCAATTAACATCCACTTAAGTAATTGCTCGCTAGGATCTGGGTTAAATCTGCTGGGATCAAAAACAGCTTTTCCATTAGCTATTCGCACAATTGCACCAGCAGCATTATTGAATACAAATGGAACAGTCCTATGAAAAAAACGAGCAGGTGTAGGAACTGAACTACGGTGCTGACTTACATCTGAAGACCCTATTAAAAAATTTCCATCATCCCATAGGCTATCATTAGTTTCAACAGGATTGAGAAAATATTTTCCAACAATATGGGTTGAAAGATGATCTTGAATAAATTTTTCATTGAGTTCAATTTTCCAAACTCGACTTCCTTTAGCTGGAGATTGTATATAGATATGTTTGTCTGGTAAATTCTCCTCATTTGCTGTAATAGTCATGCCAAAACCACGAATCGCAACTTGTTTGAGAAGTTTTACCAAACGTTCTGATTGTATTGGGTTATTTTTTATTTTTTCTTTCAAATCCTTAAAGAATTCAAGATATAAATTTCTAGGATCTTTTTTTAAAAGATGCTCTCTAGCAGTTTTAATAGTTGTTTCCCACTGAGCTTGAGCATCAACTAACTGACTCATATACTCACGAGTTTCTTTGGATGGATCGTAGTTTTTCAAAAGATTACTACTATTGACTTGATCGCGATCTAGAACTTCGTAATTTTCTTGATTTTGAATTTCATCGAACTCACTCATTTTCTTGTTCCTTTGATTTTAATTTTTCAATTTTCTTGATCCATTCATCTTTCATTTCTTGGAAAATATCAGGTGTTTTACCACCTTCAGAATCTTCAGTTGTTCGCTTCCGAATTTTGACTGGAATTGTATGCTTGATACTTTCATAAGTCCCAGAAATCAAACAAGTTCCTTGTGGCATTTTTGGTAATGCTCGTAACATTTCATCTGTAGCATCTGCTTTAACTCCCTTAATAGCATCTAACTGATCTGGTTCTAAGGCAAAAACTAATCTGGTATTACATTGGCGAATAATACTTTTATCAATGTCAACAGGACTTTGTGTCATTAAAACCATACAAATTCCATGATGTCGCCCAATTCTAACTCCTTCTCTAATAATTTGTTTGCAAGGACTACCTTCTCCTTGTGGTACAAATAAATGAGCTTCATCAACAACAGCAATATAAGGAGGTATGTGTTCGTGTAATCTTAAATTTTGCAGTTCCCTTAAAACTGCTGTTGCTATAGATTGAAGTTGTTTTGATGTTAAATTTTTACAATTGATAGATAGACAAGGATACATAAGTTTTCGCCAGTCTGCTACACCATCTCCAAAAATTTTATACCCCTCAATACTTCCTTTAAGTCTTCTTTCAACTGTGCCAACTACTCTAGGAATTTCTGCTTTTTTTGCAACATATTGTTCTGCAACTTTAGGAATTTTTTCAATCATATCTTTTAACCTAAACTTAGTAATTTCATTGTTTTTCAAATTGGTTTGTAAATCCCCAAAAACTTTACTAACAATATCTCGTTGCAAATCACTTTTTTGCATAGCAGATGGAAGAATATCTAAAAGTTCTGATTCTGTTAAAGATGAAATTCTGATATGAAAATCTTGTCCGGGTTCAACTACTTGACCACCATTCTCTACAACAAATTTTGAA
>JBCCVR010000053.1:0-36116 GCA_039194995.1 Cyanobacteria bacterium P01_E01_bin.42
CCACTTCCACAGAGGTTAAATGACCTTGGAGATCGCCGTAACCGAAATGAGGGGGGAGTTCGGGTTGCTTGACTTGGACGAAGAAAAAACAGGCCAGTTGTTGTTGATTATCGGGATCGAGATTGCCACTTTCAATGGCAGACAAGACCGATCGCAGCAAGATTTGTGGCTTATCCAAAAATGCCAGCACTTGCCGATCGATGCGATCGCTAATTTCTTCTTCAATATCGATAATTAGAGCATTTACAACTCTTTGTCCGCTCTGATAGGAAAGATAGCCCACCAAGCCCACCGTCCCGATAATTTGCACGACAAAGGGGATAATCAATGTCGAGCGGACGGAAGTCCGCAGGGTGAAATACGTTGCCAGTCTTTTTAAAAATGGGAGTGCCATTTCAGTTATCGGTTATCAGTTATCGGTTACTCCTCCCTTGGTCTTTCCCCTTGAGAAGGGTTGGGGGGGTTATTATCTCATTTTCAGCATTTTTTTGTATTGTAAAGTTAAGATGAAGTTTGTACGAATAATAACAAGACTTTGTAAAGTCACAATTCTTAACGGGAAAGTTTTGCGATTTTCGATGAAAATATTGCTATTGTAACAATAATTAGAATTTACGAGATTGACGAGAGATTTTACTCGATCTGGCTGAAATGAAAGCGATCTCCTCATTATTTCCGCATAGAATGAATTTCCGCCATATCACATTTTTTTTGTTTTGTCAAGAAAAATAGGGCGGGAGAAAAATCAAAAAAAACCGTAAACCCCGATCTTGTCAATTTTTAGGGGATTAAGGCATTCTAAAGGTAAGGAAGAAACAAGCATCTATCGAGCCATGAAACAGTCTATTTTTATTTTAGTTGCCCTTTGGGGTTTGATTGGATCTTTTGTACCCAGCGATCGCGTTGATTCGGAAAATACTTCCCTACAAACTCAAGCCGAACGCGCTACGGAAATAGCGATCGAAGTGAAATAAAAAATCAATTAGACAACCAAATAAACAATCAACTCGGCCAATAGAATCTCAGCAAAATTACTGTAAGTTTTGCCATTGCGGTAAGAGTTTTTGAAAGGCTTTGCCTCGATGACTAATTTTACGCTTGAGTTCTGGGGGCATCTCCGCAAATGTTTTGCGGTGCTGGGGAACGTAAAAAATTGGATCGTACCCAAATCCACCAGAACCCCGAGGGGTATAGAGAATTTCACCTTTGCAGATGCCTTCAGAAACGATCGCAACACTGCCATCGGGACGAGCGATCGCCACAACGCAAATAAACTGAGCTTGGCGATTCTTCTCATCTCCTAACTCCCGCAAGAGGCGATCGCATCGATCGCGATCGCTACTACCATAACGAGCAGAATACAGCCCCGGAGCGCCTCCTAGGGCATCCACAGCCAAGCCCGAATCATCGGCGATCGCCCATTGTCCCATGACTTTAGCAACGCTTGTCGCCTTCAAACAAGCATTTTCCTCAAAAGTCGTACCCGTCTCTTCAATTTCCAAATCTTCCGGTTTCAACTCGAGCTCGACTTCAACTCCAGTTAAATAAGCCTGCATTTCCCGCAACTTCCCCGGATTTCCCGTCGCCACGATTAAAGTTTTTTTGTCCTCTTCTCCCCTCTTGGTCTCCCCTCTTGGGAAGGGTTGGGGGTGGGTTGGGGTTGGTTGTTGGTTGTTCACTGATAACTGATAACTGATAACTGATTACTTCCGTTCGGGATGATTGCTTTCGGGTAAAAATGCACCGAGTTGATTAACTTTACCAATCATTTGACAGAGGCGAGCAGAATCTTTTTGATTGAATTCAAAAACCAAACGCGGTAAACGTTCTGTGCCATCTCCTCGCTCTCCCGGTAGAACGCCACTTTTTTCAATCCGACCCCGAGCTAAAATATCGTTAAATTCGCGATTGAGAAAATCTACCGATCCCTCGGGTAATTCAGAGTTTAACCGCATAACAAATTGTTTGCCGACATAGCGACTCGAATGATAAACCCGGAAAAAATCGCTGATAATTTTGCAGGCAAAATCGACATCATCGGTAATTGTATAGATATTGGGATCGTCCGAACCGATTAATCCTTCTCTTAATAGATGTTCCCGAATATGTTCGTCGAGGGAATTCCAATAATCACTCCCTGGTTCGTTAATAAAAACAATGGGGGCCGGGCCGTATTTCCCTGTTTGACATAAAGTTAAACTTTCAAAGGCTTCATCAAGCGTTCCAAATCCCCCCGGAAATAGGGCGATCGCATCGCTTTCTTTGAGGAAAAATAACTTGCGGGTAAAGAAATATTTAAAACTCAATAACTTTTCATCGCCGCGAATGAATTCGTTTGAGCCTTCTTCAAAGGGTAAATTAATATTTAAGCCAAAAGAACGTTCTCGCCCTGCTCCTTCATTACCTGCTGCCATAATGCCTTCTCCGGCTCCCGTGATCGCCATAAAACCTTGTTGGGTAATTTTGCGAGCAAATTCCACCGCCATCTGATAGGACTTGCGATCGCTCGGGGTGCGGGCAGACCCGAAAATACTCACTTTGCGCACGTGGCGATAGGGATATAAACCCGTAAATCCTTGTTCTAAATCTTCTAATGTTGCTGATAATATCTTCCAATCTAAGCGATCGATTTCTTCCCCAGTCAGGCGCATCAACACTGCCAAGGCTCGTTTAACATATTTACCGTACTCGAGCTCGGGTAGCCGTTCGATCAATTTCTCTAAGTCTAAAGACTCGGATTCCAGATCGGAGGGAGGTAATACCATAGGAATTGTCAATGCAGCAACTCCCGATTATACCATAGCGTTCTGGTAACAATACTCCTCAAAACATTCGAACAATAAAAATGCCCGAGTCGCAAAAGACCGAGGCACATTATCATTACATTTTGAAAGGGATGGAAGTTGCTCGAAGCAGAGGTCGCATTATCGAGCAAGAGTAAACCCGCTCTCAATTCACATTACTTGAGATATTTTTCTAAAGTATTGGCAAGCGTGGTTTTGGGGACTGCACCAACAACCATATCAACTCGCTGCCCGCCTTTAAAAATCATGAGGGTAGGAATGCTGCGAATCCCGTATTGACTGGCAATATTAGGATTTTCGTCCGTGTTTAATTTAACGACTTTGACCTGTCCTTCGTATTGGGTGGCAATTTCTTCGACAACAGGGGCAACCATTCGACACGGGCCGCACCAAGGAGCCCAGAAATCAACCAGAACGGGAACGTTACTGTCTAGGACTTCATCCTTAAAAGTACTGTCTGAAACTTCTGCTGGCATAGGGTGGAATTCCTCTAGCTATCAAGTCTTTATACTATTCTAGGCAATTTTACCATAGTCGTAACTCTGACGGCGGAAGGAGAGAAAATGAAAAATAAATTGTTAAATTTTGCGAATTCCCGCGGTCGCGATCGCAATTTGTAAAGAAATTTATCGTGACTCTAGCGATAGAAATGTTGCCTTCAAGCCTATAATTGGTGATGTTGCGGGGATAATCAAGGAATGAAGTTCGAAAAGCGGCAGGCAAAAACCCCCATAAGAAAGCACCCGAACATTGTTCGGGCGCATTAGTGGTGTGAGGAGTGAACGGAAACATTCGTCTCCGCTTTTTCCATTGTAAGCTACTGCTCTAGTTTTTCCAGAGCATATTCATGCAAAATGAAGATTTAGTGACCTGTAGAGACAAGGCACGCCTTGTCTCTAAACATAATTCGGCTATTTCCCTACTCGGTAGGGCGATCGCCGATCCGATCTTCTCCTGCTAGTCCGACGATTTTTACATCCATTTTGCCGGCTAGGGCATCGGCAGAAATTTGCGGCGATCGCGCTTGACGATACATGACGGCGGCAAATCCACCCGTACTATCTCGTCGGAAGGAGATCAGATCTCCTTGAAAGGACATCCCTAACACTTTCATCCCAGCTTCTACGCCGATGACATTATCGGCCATCTCTTCAGTCGGCACGATGCGCAATTCTGTCAGTTCGGCGATGGGGATGTTTTTTAACTCTTCTTGAATTTGGTCGATAATCGTCTGTTGCAGATCGGGACTTTCTTTGAGGAGTTGCAAGCTGGCATCAAAAAAAGCAATATTGGCAATCTCTCCCGTGAAGCCAAACACGATTTCTAAGCTGGTTGGATGATAAAACACGAAGAATTCTTGGGGTTCGAGGCCGCCCTGTTGGAATTGACTGCTGAGGGCGAGAAATTGCTGGGAAACTTGGTCGGAGATGCCGGGGGGCAGTTCCCGAAACCCATCCGGTAAATCTTCTAGGGTTAAAAGACCTGCCGTAAACTCAGCGGGTTGTTCCTCGCGGTTTTCTGCAATTTGAACGGTGGGGACGGCCCGGGCGGGAAGGGGGAGATTGCCCCCCAGTATGGCGATCGCGCCGAAAACTAGGAGCGTTTTTTTCATGGTGGGTAGGGGCGCAATGCCTGCGCTCTTTATTTTTGCTAAATAATTATTGTCTTTTTGTAGCGCATAACAAACCAAAGCGAATGAGTCCGCGTTGGTAGCCGCGACGCATTAAACCGAGAGAGAGAGCCGCTTGCAAGGTTGTCCAGCCCGAATTGAATAAACCGAGGAGAGAACCCGGTTCCAATGTTGAATCGATAACTCTGTCCCAAAACGGGGCAACGGCGATGGACCAATCATCGGTACGAATATCGTGCCATCCCCCTTGATGGGCGATCGCTTCGTATTCGGGCAGGGAAATAACATAAGGCAAGCAATAAACGCGATAAATTTCCTCTAGATGTCGTCGTTCGTCTGCCGTAAGTTCCCCAGCCAAAGAATTCACGGGGCGATGACACCATGTCGCGAAAATAAAAGTTCCGCTGGGTTGTAAAACGCGATAGCACTCTTGTAAAAATTTGCTTTTATCGGGCATATGTTCGCCGCTCTCTAACGACCAGATGAGGTCGAAAGAATTATCCTCAAAAGGCATTTCTAGGGCATTGGCGACTTGAAAATCTACTTTTTGATCTAAATTTGCATTTTTTGCTCGTTCTTCGGCTCTGGTGGCTTGGACAGGGCTGAGGGTAATTCCGGTGGCGCGGGCATCATATTTTTGGGCGAGGTACAGGGTGCTGCCACCAATGCCGCAACCTGCATCGAGAATCTTTTGGGGGTGCTTGACCTTTGCCCAGTCGAGCAATTCTTCAATTAAATCGATTTGTGCTTGTCGTCGGTTAATTTTATAGTTTCCCGATCGCCCGTAATAGCCGTGGTGCATATGCTCGCCCCAGATTTCTTCCCAGAGTCCGCTAGAAGCATCATAAAATTGGGCAATGCGATCGTTGAGGGTAGAACCATCCATAGAAATAATTTTCGTCAAATTTTGGTCTGGAATCGATCTTAAAGAGGTTGTAGCCAAGATGCGGGAATTTTTCTGGCCTTGTTGCTCGTTATTTTTTACCCTTTCCCCATGAGTTTATTTTTTCACGAACAATTATATCGATCGCCCGAATTAATGGCCAAACTCGGCGAGTTTCCCGTAACGATCTGCGGTGCGGGGGCATTAGGGGCGAATTTAACGGAAAATTTGGCGCGATCGGGGTTTTCCCAGTTGACAGTTATCGATCGCGATCGCATTGAGGAACGCAATTTATCGACGCAGCCCTACTATAAATCCGATGTGGGGGCATATAAAGCTAAGATTTTAACCAATACGCTTTATCGGGCGATCGGGGCTGTTATTGATGGAAAATCGAAGGAATTGACCCCAGAGAATTGCTCGCAACTGTTGCGTAAGGCGAATTTAGCGATCGATACATTTGATAATAGTTCTTCGCGGCAAGCGGTTAAAGATTATTGCCTAGAAAATAATATTTCTTGTCTGCACGTCGGACTTTCCAGCGACTATGCCGAAGTCATTTGGAACGAAAAATATCGTGTTCCTTCTCCGATTCATGATGATATTTGCGATTATCCTCTCGCTCGGAATTTAGTCTTGTTGGTTGTTGCTGTTGCCAGCGAGGTTATTATTAAATTTGTAGCAACGGGAGAGCAAGAAAATTATACGATTACCCTCGGCGATTTTGCCGTTAAACCTTTTACTGCTTAAATTATCTTTTGCGATCGCTATCATGTTAGAACGTCTATTTTTCTGGTCTGTCACGTCCCTAAAAGCATTAAGTCGGAGTCGCTTCATTGCTTGGAATCTCTTTTTGGCGTTTATTCCCCTCGCTTTGAGTATTTGGCTATTTAAAAGAGCTAAATCCCGTTCTTGGTTGTGGTGGCTGGGCTTATTGACTTTTGTTGCTTTTCTGCCCAATGCTCCCTATGTTTTAACGGATACCATTCATCTAATTAATTTTATTCGTTTCGGCTATTCAATTTGGATTGTCACTTTGATTTTAATTCCTCAGTATACGCTTTTTATTGCTGCTGGATTTGGAGCATATGTCATTTCTTTAATCAATTTAGGCGATTATTTAAAGCAACAAGGGAAAGCTAGATTTATCATTCCCTGCGAACTCATTTTACATTTTCTCTCTGCTGTCGGTATCTTTCTAGGACGCTTTCAACGGTTCAATAGTTGGGATTTTGTGACCAAACCAATTGAGGTATTGACTACGGGAATTAAGAATTTTTACGATCCGACCACAGTTTTTATTATTTTCATCACTTTTGCTGTTTTAACAGTTCTATATTGGTTGGGGAAACAAGTTGCGATCGGGTTGAATTTGCGATTTCAGCAAGCAAGAAGAATGCGTTTTTAGTTGAGTCACTTCTTGATTTTTGAAAAAATATATTTCTTATTTGACTGTGGAACGGGCATCTTGCCCGTTGTTGATTTACTATAATTCTCAAACGAGCGTATTTAAAATGATGGATGACTCGATCGCTTTGGCTAAGGAATATGTAAAAACTGGCGAATCTGAGAAAGCCTTACAGATTGCTCTCGATCTAGAGGCATCAGAGGCAAAAAACTATATTCTATATCAAATTGCTGGAAATTATTGGGAAGTCAAAGACTTCGATCGCGCTATTCAAATTGTAGAAGCAATGTATGATGATATTGAAGAGTATGGGCATAAACTGAGTACGCTCGAAACACTCTCTTATCACTATGCTAAATCGGGAGAAATTGAAAAAGCACTGAAATTTGCGCGATCGCAAGACGATCCACTATACAAACGAGAGGCATTAGCATCTGTAGCTTTTGGTATTGTCGAATTTGGAAATTTTCAGCAGACATTGCAAGTTTATCGGGAAGTATTAGATTTAGAGGATGGCGAAGATAGCGAGTCAATAGGAGATATTCCTAAAGTAATTGCCGAGCGATTAATTACTGAATCTTTAAACTATGAGGAAGTGATAGAGCATCTTCAAACTCTAGACAATGGGATAGATAAAATTTGTCTACTATGCGAAATTTCTTCCATTTATATCAATCTCAAAAAACACAGAGAACTTTTAGAAATAGCTCAAGATCTGTTAGATTATTTAAGAAAAAATTCATCTTTAGATAATGACAAAAAGTATCTTGAATTTCAAAATCCTGTAAAATCTGTCCGAGAATCTAATTTGTTTACCGAATTTATAGATATAGATAAGCCTAGGATTATCTATGCGCTCAAACATCTTGTTTGCGATCTTTGTCTATATTTTATCGGTGTTAGCAATAGCCAAAAAGCCGTGCAAATTGTTCGCGATTTTTATCAAGCGTTTATTATTATAGATCGAGATGATATATTAAACACAATGATATCAACCTTGGCACTTAAACAAGCCGAATCCGAAGCATTTGATACAGCAGAACAACTAGCTCTAACGATCGAAAATAAAGTAAGGCAGAACAGTTTACTGGACGCGATCGCAATTATCAAACAAAATGGAGTCCCCTGCAAAAATTACTGGCGTTACTACATTCACAAAACACAATCTTACAATTCAACCGATCGCCCATTATAAAGGCTCATTGCTTTCTCCAACCCTTCTTTAAGCCCCATTTCAATCGCCGAAACTGCCAATTCCATCGCTTCGGAAACAATGGGTTTTTCTTCAGGGGTAAATTTTCCTAAAACGTGGGAAACGGTTTCGCGATCGGGGTTGGTTTTGCCAATTCCAATCCGCAAACGGGGAAAATTTTGTCCTCCAACATGAGCGATCGCGGACTTAATGCCATTATGACCCCCCGCAGAACCCGATAGGCGAATTCGCAAGCGTCCGACGGCTAAATCCATGTCATCGTAAACGACTAATAATGATTCTGATTCGAGTTTATACCAATCCATCACCGCACGAATGGCCTCCCCAGAACGATTCATATACGTTGTCGGTTTGAGCAAATAAATTTTTTGGTTGCCTGCCCCTCGTCCTTCGGTAAAATGTCCCTTAAAACGGCGATTTTCTTGCCAAGACATTTGCCATATCTCAGCCAAGCGATCGAGAAGGTCAAAGCCGATATTATGGCGGGTTTTATCGTATTTTGCGCCGGGGTTTCCCAAACCGACAATGAATTGAGGAATCGTACTCATAATCTGTAAAGGCGATCGCTTTGATTTGTTTTATTATTGCATGGCGAATCGAGGAAGCGCGATCGCTAAAATCCAGCAGTCGAAACAATTTGCAATTGGGCGCATCCTAAATTTGTAAATTTATATCAAATCCAACTCCGAACTGAGATATTATGCTCATTCTTATTACTTAGGAAAACACTTTTAGATGTAGAGATAATCAAAATATAGCGAAGCCCTGCGCGGGGGGTCTGGGGGCGGCGCTGCGCCCCCAGTGGGGGGGGATTGGGGGGGAGACCGCCCCCCCATAAACTTCGGATTTGGAGAGAATGTTAATAACAATTCTAACCTTATGATTCATCAAGCTCCTTAAAGAACTTAAGCGATCTCGACTTGGAACACCATATCGTCAAAATCCCCATCGCCGCCATTGGACATATCTTCAAAACCAAAGAGATTATCTCCCAATAAACGCAGGTGATCGAAACCATCGGAATTTGCTGCCAAATAGGGGAAATAGACCTCGATATCAACTGCCCCCGGAATATCGGTATTGTTATTCAAAAAGCCCTCAACGGTGGAATTAGCAATGATAAACGGTGCCAGTAAGCCTTCAATATTGGCGACCGTTCCACCAATACCAAACTGGGTCACGCGACGGGCGATCGCGGCTTCGGTATAGCCCTCATCTCCGGGGTTCAACCCGTCAATCGTTCCTGTTTCGTTGTCAATGACGTACAATCCTACAGTATTGCTGTAGGCAGCCTCACTTCTGACTGTAATTGTCGCCGATCGCTCTCCCAGTCCCCGCAGGTCAATGAGTTCCCGTTCGTTCTCTCCCTGCAAGCCAATCCCGAGAGGCATCCTTGCATCGGGGGAATATTCCATTCGCATCTTTATCGTTCCCCCCAAACCATCATCCCACATCAAAGAGAACAAATCGTCGGTATCCTCGGAAATTTGCACGATATTACCATCATTGGCAAACCGTACCGCAGGGGGTGCATTTCCTGACTTGAAGTCTCGCAGGACGATATCGCGACTGCTATTTTGTACCATGTAGAACAAGAGGCGATCGCTTTGCCCGAACTCTAGCACCCGCGTAGCATTGAAACTCGCAAAGATAGCATCGGGAAGGGCGGAAAATACGGTTTTGCCGCGATTTAATGCCGCTTCGATATATCCCGCTTCTCCTCGGCGAATTCCCCCGATGCGACCCTCATCGTCATCGACTTTCACCACGCCGATTTCATTCACCGCCGTACTCACATTAATTTCCGTCAGGGAGAGACGCAAGGTTATTTTAGTGCGATCGCTCCCGAAAGAGAAGATATTGCGATCGTTGCGTTCTAAATTGCGGCGGCGATCGGGTTTCGGTTGGGGTTTTTGGATCTCGAAGATCGTATCCTCGCGAAAGGCGAGATTTTGAATGCGGCGATCGGACTCGGGAGACGCATCCAGACCCCGAAACGGCATATCCCCAAATTTTGCCGCTAAATATTCCGCCAAGGCATCTTGTTCCGATCCGTCCTCGGTAAAGTTGGCAACGTCAACCCCGCCTTGAGGAACGGCAATTCCCGTTAAATCTAGCCGATCTTTGCCGTAAATATCGAAGGGATAATCATCTCCTCCTCCGGCAAGGAAACCCAACGTGACGAGGCGAATTTCGCGATCGCGATCCCCCACGATTTCACCGTCGCGAACGATAACATCGATAATATTGCCCGCTTCATCGACGATCGCAGCACTGCGGATGCGTCCTTTTTTGCGGGTCGTTTCTTTATCATCATCGTCGTCGTCGTCGTCATTGCGATCGATGGCGATCGCCGGGTCAAAACTAAACCTAATCCCGGAAATCTGCGGAAATTGCCCCGGCGTTGACCCCTCTTTGATGGCAGCAACGGAATGTTCGAGAATCTCCTTTAATCCTTCTGCCGTTACGGTTAGCAGGGTTAAGCCATTATTGAAACGCAGGGTGTTTTCGATATCCAGTTGGGAAATGTCTCCCGCTTCCTTCCCTACGAGGGGATTTGCTTCCGTGGGTAACTCTTCGAGATCGTCGGACGTGCCTCCCGCAGGAATGCGAGAGATGCCGATATTATCGCGAATGCCGCCGCCGTTTTTAATAGAAACGACCACGCGAGAATCGTACTGTTTGGCGATAAATAAATTCGCATCCGCCGTTAAGTTCCCCAAATTAGTCTCTTGAGTGCGAACGTCTCCTCGCGTCCCATTTAAGAAGACTTCCGAACTGCCGAAAATATTGCTATCTTTAGCGAGAACGACATTCGCGATCGCATCTGTCACCGCAACAACTGTCGGATCGGCTTCATCTGCGGGGTTGACATCCATGCCATAAACGCGATCGACTCCCGCATCATCGGTGGCATAGACCCCGCTTTCATCGCGAATCTTGCTAATGACCCCACTGGTATCGAAATCAACCGCCAAGCGTCCGACATATTGATAGTTGCCTTCGGTATTGATAACAACAACTCGTTCCCCGCTTTTCGAGGTCAGATCCAAAGGATACATATCCGCCGCCGCATCCCCTCCCCGCAAGGGATCGTCAGAGTTGGCCAGCAAGGTATTGGATCCCCCTGCCATAATTACGTCAACATCTTCCAATAGTCCCGCCAATTCCTTCTCAATGCCGATCTGCTGCATGTGAGATAGCAAAACCACCTTATTAATGCCCGTGGTAGTGAGTTTGTCTACTTCGGCTTGAATAATCCCCGCTAGGGCATTAAAATCCGTGCTGCTACCGGGTAAAACTCCCACATCTCCGGGGGAGGAAATCGCATCGAGGGCAGGTGTTGTCGCCCCGATAACGCCGATACGTTCCCCATTGACATCAATAACAACACTTTTGGCAATACTATTCGGTTTGGGGGCTTCTCCGTCGGTGACAACCAAATCTTTTAAGTTATCGTCGCTAGAGAAATCTAAGTTAGAACTGAGATAGGTAAAATTCGTCCCTTGATAGCTGCCCGTAATTCCCGGCCCGGTAATATTGGCATCGGGTTTTAAGAGTTTGCTTATCGTCTCCGTGCCGCGATCGAATTCATGATTGCCTAGGGCAACTGCTTGAAAGCCAAGGGCATTATTAATGAGAATATCGCCAATGCCCGCTTCGCCGTAAATCTCTTCACTGGCATTAAAAAACGGCCCGGGTAAATAAATATCCCCAGAAGAGAGTTTAAGGGTATTGGCAAAGTCATCATCGAGGGCATTGATAACGGCAGAAAAATTAACTGCATCTTGAATGGCAGGCAAACCGCCCTCTTGGTCGGCAGCGTGGAGAATCTGTAGGGTATAGTCCATAGAAGGGGAGAAGTTAAAACGCGAAATAACCGGATCGTGGTCGCTGCTGCGACTGTTGCTGGCAAATTCTGAGTTAAGATGAACCACATCCACTTCCGCGCGGGTTTTCAGATTATCGCTAACGAGAATGTGATCCAGAGTTTGGGAGTTTCCCTCAAAGTTATAGGTATATCGTTCTGCTGGGGTTAAGGTATCGATAAGGTTGGTTAAATCATCGTCGGCTAGAGTTTGCACGGCGGGGGAAAATTGAAAGTCATTCAAATCCCCCAAAATGATGATGTTGGCATTCGGATCTTGGTTTAAGATGCTTTCGGTAAAGTCATTAATAACCGTCGCTTGAGCGATGCGTTGGGTTTCTGTCGTTAAATCTGCGGGTTGTGTTGTGCCAAAAAGAGGCGTATCGCCACCTTTCGATTTAAAGTGATTGTTAACAATGAAAATTCGCTCGCCCTTAAAAACAAATTCTCCGGCGAGGGATTTACGGGAGTTGCTAAAATTTGCCCCACCATTTACCGAAAAGGCGGGATTATTGGGATCGACTCGTCCCACGCCAAACCGAAGCACCCCATTGGGATTAATTGAGTTTGCATCTGTGGGGGAAGCATTGCCGCGATCGCTAAACTCTACCCGTGTCGGATTAAACAAAAATCCCACCCGGATATTACTGCCCGGTGCGCCCCCGTCGGCGTTATTAATGGGGTCAATTTGGCGATATTCGTATGTCGGCCCCCCAGCAGAGGCGATCGCATCGATAAGTTTTTGATAGGTGCGATCTCCTGCAACGATGCCATCATTCGTCGTACCGTTATTATCCTGAATCTCCTGCAAGCCAATAATATCGGGACTGGCAAGATTATTAATAATTTGTTGGGCGAGTTGGCTAAATTTGCTGTCAGGATCGCCGGGATCGAGGTTCTCGACGTTATAACTGGCGACGGTTAGGGCATCATTAGTCGGTACTAAAGACGTGCTTTCGGGTTGTAAATTGCCGGAGGTTAACCCGGGTAAAGGTGCGGTGTTGAGAAGTTTGTAATTGCCAAAACTGTAACTGAGAACCCCTTGAATGCTGCCATTGAAGCGATCGCCGACATTAACAACGGGTTCGTCCCGCACCAAACCATCGTCAATAATAATCCGTTCGGGGTTAAAATCGTCCGGCCGTACGAGGATTCCCCCTCTACCCGTGCGCAGTCCTGCACCCATCCCATTGTCAGCGAGAACGGCAATTTCTCCAAAACGACTGGTAGGACTGACAGCGACGGCATCATTAACTTGCAGTCGCATTCCTTCCAAACTTTCCCAGAAGTCAATCCCGTCGCTATTGGGGTCAAAACTGGTTAAATTATCATCATCGATATTTTGGGCGATCGGCGTGCGTCCGCCATTCCCGACGATCGTTGTCGGCAGGGCATTTCCTGTGGAGAGACCAGAAATAATAGGGCTGATAATCTGGGTAATGGAGAGATTCCCCGTACTCGCACCTCCGGGAGTGAATTCGCTGACCGTCCCCGCCACTTCCAGACCGTCCCCCACATTAACACTCGGAGAACTGCCCGTAAAAACAAAAATCCCATCGGAGGTCGCATCGTTGCCGTCTCCCGTCGCATCTTGCAGATAAAAGCCATTGGACGCGATCGCCGTTACAATCCCTCTAGTCGCGATCGCAGTGCCGTTTAAGGGGGAAATATGCCCCATTCCTTGAATGTCGTAAATGGGGGTTAAAGTCGAAGCAGACGCAGCAAAAGGCGTGCCGTCAAATTTTACCCCCGGAGAAAAGAGAGAACTCGCAACGGCGGTATGTTCCACAAACAATCCGGTAATATCAGGATTGCGGGTCAGGGATTGGTTGTTGCTACCTTCACTACCATAAGTGTGAGTATCGATCGCACTGCCGCTTCCATCTTTAAGCGTAATCGTATCGCCGCCATTAGTCAGCCCTAAACTCCCGGTACTGGCTTTTTGCACGATCGCCCCGCTAAAATTTCCAGTAGGCGATCCGCCCCCAAACACAACAATCGCCCCACCTGCTGGCACGATCGTGCCATTGGGGAATATATGGCGATCGCCACTGCCATCCGCGATCGCCCATCCGGAAATATCTTGACTGTTGCTTGTTTCGTTAATCAGTTCGATAAATTCGTCTTGAGTCGCGTTTCTCGTCCCGTCTCCATTGGCATCGCCCGGTAAATCGGCGGCAGGATCGGCTAAAAATTCATTGATCTTCACGTTTATTTATTACAGGTTCTATAATTATCCAGACCTCATTATCCAGTAATCGGAGAATTTTGCCAGTGTTTCAGAAAACACGGAGATTAAGATTAATTTAAGAAATCCGCAGAACGGGATCGAGGAGAAATGCGATCGATAAAGAAAGAGAAGTAAAATGAGTTCCAAATGCTTTAGAACAGGCTTAGGATGCGATCGCAGTTTGAACGCCTACTTGTTCTGCTAATGTAGTAGAATTAAAATAATCCAATACCTTTAAGAAACATGAAACTAGAAGATTATTTTACATTTTTAAACCCTAATGACATTCGTTTAAAAGGAACGAGAGTCGGAATTGAAATAATTTTGTATGAGTATATTTACGAGCATCGCTCTCCAGAAGCTATTTTTGAACTTTACCCTAACTTGAAATTGGAACAAATCTATGCAACTATTTTGTATTTCCTCAGCGATCGCGAAAAAATAACTCAATACATGGCAGACTGGTTAAAATACTGTCAGGAGTCCGAGCGAAAATATGAAGAAAACCTGCCCGATCATGCTATCCGATTTCGCAAGCTCAAAGAAGAAATGAGAATAATACGGTGAGTATAAAATATCTTATTGATGAGAACCTATCATCTCTTTACAAAGAACAATTATCAAGTTATTTACCCGATCGAGCAATTTTGAAAATTGGAGATCCTGATGTTCCCTGTGAAGGAACTTTAGACCCAGAGATTTTGATATGGTGTGAAGCTAATGATTTTATTCTGGTCACTAATAATCGCAGTTCTATGCCCATTCATCTAGCCGAACATTTAACACAAGATCGCCATATTCCGGGGATTTTTGTCCTGCGGAGAAAGTTTACTATCGGACAAATTCTTAACGAATTAGTTCTAATTGCACAAGCAGGCGATCCAGAAGAGTATCGCGATCGTATCTCTTATATTCCTTTGTAGGATTCACGATCGAAATAATTGTGTAATTCTTTCTGATTTATTGTTTGAAAGTTCGGCTGATTCATCCAATGTACCTCCATCATCCGGATCTTAACCCACTTTTCGACAACTATCGATCGCGCGACCCATAGCGAATCAAGCGATCGATCCCCGATAGGCGATTTTGCCAAACTTGGACTTGATAGGGGTGCGATCTCGCTTGCTGTCCCATCCATGCGCCGAATTGTTGCTGAAATCCCGACAGGATGTTACTCGCACGCTGTAAGTTGGACGGCGATCGCTCATTTGCCAGTTCGGTCAGGGCAATTTCGAGGGCTTTTGCCTGTTTGCCCCATTCTCGCATACCCCGTTCGTCAATTTGCAGTTGACCGATAGACAATAAAAGTGCCCATTCTCGCTGCAATATATCAAAGCGAATCCTTGCAGTTTCCAAGGGTTGGCGATGGGAAATGGGTTCGTCGGGGTTCGACTTGCGCCGCCCTTGGGTATTGCGGAGAATGGTTTGTAAATTGAGACTCAAATTTTCCGCCGCAAATAAGGCATAGCCTCCGGTTTGGGAATTCCGCAAAAGCTGCATCTGATCCACCGCAACCATTGTCGGTAAACTTAACAAGCGAATTCCGGGGAAAAATAACGTCGATCCTTGCGCGTTTTGCTCGAGGAGGGGTTGCGTTAGTTGTTGCAGTTCATCCGTTGCATCAACATAGGTCATCGGCGTGATGGCATCGAGATAATCCCGTCGCACCCACTCCTCCCAATGCTGCTGAATGCGTCCCAAACGGGTCTGGGTGGGAATGGGAAAAACCGCCGCCGAGAGGATGATTTCTGGGTGTTTGGTTCGCATTAATTCCGACACCCGCCCGACAAAATTTGTCACCTGTTGGGCGCGGAATTGCGTCCACTGAGACCAGAGGGGATCTCGGGGGGAAAGTTTGATGGGATCCACCCCTCGCGCCCGGAAAAATGCCTGCCGCGAGGCATTGCCAAACCCATAATTTAAACCCCGACTCGCATCTTGGAAGGGGTAGCGAATGTAATCCAATTGAATGCCATCCACATCGTATTTCGTGGCGATTTCATCCAAAAGTCGCAATAAATACTCTTGAACTTCGGGATTGGCGGGATCGAAAAAGGCTTTTTTGGTATTGACTTGAAAGGGATTTCCCTCCCGATTCGTTCCCATCCAGTCCGGATTTTGGGTTAAAACGGGTCCGAGATAGTCCTGCGGCTGCCTCATAATTTGATTGTGACGCTGATTTGCCGCCGCAAAAATCCACGCCCAAGCGTGAAGTTCCATCCCCCGCTCTTTGGCCAGTTCTACCGCCGCTTGCAGGGGATCCCAGCCCACCGTTGCGGGATTCTGTTCCGGAGCCACTTCGCTGGGATAAATGGGATAGCTGGCGTTTACGGTTTCAAAAAAGACCGTATTGATGCCTGCATTGGAAAGGCGATCGAAAATCCGTCCCAACTCTCTCTTAGATCGAGTTCGGACAATCGTGCCGCGATCGAGCCACATGGCGCGAGTTTCTGGGTAATTTAAGGGAGAATCCGTAGGATAGCGATCCCAAATCAAGCCGCGAACGTAACGCCCTTGGGCGCGAGCTTGGGCGAAATCTCCTTGCTGAAGCAGAGTTTCAAAGGTTTGCCACTGTTCGCGAACTTCTGCCAGTTGGGTGTTGAGGGCGCTGTCTTCGATCGATTCTGCACCGCTTGTTACCCGTTCGATCGCTTGGGTGAGAGAAAGGCTTTCGTTTTGCTTGTTGGCTTCAACAATAAACAAGGCGCTTTCGTAACGTCCCCGCAGATTGACTAATTCTCGCTGTAATGCTCGCAGATCGGCGGGGATGGAGGTGGAGGAGGCGGGAGGAGCAGATGAAGCGGGGGGGGGAAAACTGCGGGGCGTTTCTGTTTCGGGGGGATTTAACGCAATGGGAGACGGGCGATCGCGGTTGGAGGGGGTGGAGGAAATGGGGGTGGGACGGGCGATCGGGGTAGAGGCGCGAGGGGGCTCGATCTGTGTTTCTGCGGTTGTTTCTCCCGTATCCCGGCAAGAGCCTCCGGTTTCGGCTCCTGCTAGGGGAAAGCGTCCGTAACGACCGAGAGCTGCCTGCAACCAAGCACTATCCGCCTCGGCCGAGGCAACTTCATCGTGACCCCAGCGCCAACCGAAAAAGGTGGATTGTTCTGTCATAATTGCGGCGGCAGGCGTTCCTTCTGTCTGCCAAATCGCGACGATCTGACTGTCCGTTCCCGTGGGAATGACTGCCCCACCGCGCACGGTGGTGGAGAGACGGGCAAACCCTGCCGCATTGGGATTATCCTCGGCTTGAGGGCGCAGGACAGAAGGATTAGCGAGGGGAAAACCCCAATAGGCACCGAAGAGCGATCGCAATTGGGTTTTAATTTGCGGTTGGGACAAATTTCCGGCGGGTCCGGTGACAATGACTTTTCCCCCACGACGCATCCAAGTTTCGATGGCATTCGCGTGAGCGCCACTCAGGTTTTCCAAATTGGGCAGGAGCAGAACGTTCACAGGACTGTCAAGAATATTGAACGCCCCCCCGGGTCTCATTTCCGAGAGGTCTACCGTACAGTAAGCCAGCCCGGTTTGCTGCAAGCGTTCGTCGATACTCGACCACTGCCTGGCGTTGTCCCGACTTCTCACTACTCCAAATCGGTTTTGGAGGCGATCTCGCTGTGCTAAGGCTTCAAGGGGAGATAATCCCAGTACTGTCGCAGTCAGAATCGCCAAGGAAATTATTTTTCTGGAACAACGGGAAAATAGAAAAGAGTTGGAATGGTTTTGCCGTCCCACTTGTTTGAACCTCTTGCTCGAATAGTTGCTCAACGCTCGCCTCTCCGTATCGCTACTCTCAGAATAAATCTTCATCCAGTAAAGCACACCAATTTTTCAATGACCAATAAACAATGACCAATGAACAAGGGAGTAGAATCGCAATTCCTCGCACCCCCTGCTCCCCTGCAGGCTGAGCGAAGCCGAAGCCCCACCCCCCTCACCCCAAAATTTCCTTGTCAGTCTGGAGAAAAACGACTTATCATAAGCTAGTTTGCCAAATACAGGTCTTGTCGAGGATTTATCCTCCTCATTATCTTCTTCTTGCCGCATTGCATATGAATAAGCCGCCAAAACGTCCCGATCGCCCTCGCCGTAATGAAAAGCGCCTTCCTTCTCCAATGAGTCGGGCCAAGCGTCCGAGCGATCGCGATGGTCGGGATGCTCCAACGAATAACTATCGCGATCGCCTCTATCGTACTACTTCCGGGCGCTCGTCTTCTTCGCGGCCTTCTTCAATGCAGTCTCGCAAAACCCAACTGAAAAAAACGGCAACTGCCCCTTCTAAATTCTCAACGCCGCCCAAACCCCTCTCTAAATTTGCCAATCCCCCGCAAAAATCGCCCGTTGACCCCATTCCCCCTTCCGAGGCAGAAACTCCCCCATCGCGTCCCAAAAAATCTTGGAATTGGTTGTTTGGCTGGCAGCTTTGGGGGAGCTTTGTGGTGTTGGTATCGGGGACGACGGGATTTGCGGCCATGGCATTATTGCTAAAACTGCCCGCAGTGCCCAACTGTCCGGAAATGTTTCTGCCTACGGCTTCGGCTTCCATGCGCCTCTATTGTGCTCAAGTTGCCGCCAACAAGCAGGATGCAGAAAATTTACTCTACGCCATCCAATTGGTACAAAATTTACCCCCCACCCATCCCCTGCGCCCGGAAATCAATCGCGTGATGGAAGGTTGGGTGACAGAGGCCTTGCGCTGGGGAGAGGAACGATATCAAGATGGAGAACTCGACAAAGCGATCGCCCTCGCCCGTCAAGTTGCCTTACGCTTTCACGATAAAACCCTCATTGAAGAGCGGATCGCGGGCTGGCGGGAAACTTGGTCTCAAGGAGAGCAGATCGAAGGGGAAATCGAAGAACATTTGGGGCGTTCCGCTTGGGGGCAAGCCTTCCAAGCGGCTGCAAAACTCACTAAACTCAATAATCGCTATTGGGGCAATACCCGTTATGACCAATGGTACGAGCGCTTGAATTTGGCACGGCAGGAGAGCCAAAAGTTAGATAACGCCTTTGGACGATTGCATCGGGGCGGTTTGGATAATCTCTTGCAGGCGATCGCCCTTGCTGAAGAAGTCGAACCAGACAGCAGCGCCTACGCCGAAGCCCGCTCCCTTATTAGCGAAGCATCCGATCGCCTCGTCGATCTGGCGTTCCAAAATTTAAGCTCCGGCAACTGGCAGAAGGCGATCGAGGTGGCCAATAGTATTCCCGCCAAGTTGGGATTAAATGATGAGATTGTCGATATCAACAGTTTGGCCGATGCGGCTTCTACGGCGGGTTACGGCTCCATCGCCAACTTAGAAGACGCGATCGCCCTCGCCCGGGATATTCCCCCCGGCCGCCCCCTCTACAGTCGCTCTCAAACCCTGATCCGGCAATGGCAAACGGAAATTGAGGGGATTTCTAATCTGGCTCAAGCCGATCGCCTCGCCCGAGAGGGATCCTTAAGTGCCTTTAAAGCCGCGATCGCTCAAGCTCGCCTCATTCCTGCCAATAACCCCCGCTACAGCGAAGCTCGAGAAAAAATTACGGGCTGGCAGCGCCGCGTGGAAACGTTACAAGCCAGACCCGAAGGAGATCGAGGGGTTCAGCTTGCCAGTGCGGAATCCGCAGAACGTTCCCCCTTCGCTTTTAGTCCTTCCTTACCTCCATCCCCGCGAGCCAGTTCCCCCACCACAACGCGGCGCGCCAATTCGCCCCAATCCACCCGTACCCCGTCCCCATCCCCTCGTGCCAATTCACCCCAATCCACTCCTCAACCGGATCTCGCTGCTCGCAATCGCGATCGCTCCCTCCTCGATGAAGCGGTATCCCTAGCCAATCAGGGGCGCTATTCGGAAGCCGTGCAAACATTGGGGCAGATTGATGAAAACAGTTCTCTCTACTTTGAGGCGCGAAATCGTCGCGATCGCTGGCAGAGGGATTCTCGCTCCCAAGTGACTTTGGCCCGCGCCTACCAGCAAGCGGCAACTCGTACCCCCAACGCCCTCAGAGCGGCGATCGACACCGCCCGCAACATTCCCAGCAATTCTCAAGTTTCAGTACAGGGACAGCAGGCGATCGCGACTTGGAGTGCGGAAATTTTGTCTCTGGCTCGGGGAGAATCGGGACGAAATTTAGAACAAGCGATCGCGATCGCTCGCCAAGTTCCTGCCAATACCCCTTCTTATGAGACCGCGCGATCGCAAATTGCCGTTTGGCAAGACCTCCTACAAAATCCCCCAGTCCCTAATTTGAATAAGCCGCCGAGGGAATCCGAAGATTTGTAACGCTTGACCCTGTTGCTAAAAACAATTTGGTTCGTTTTAAGTGAAATCCCGCATTTTAAGTAAAATCTCTCGGCAAAGATAAAGTATCCTGCAATGTTTTTAGGGGTGCTTTATAAAAAAACTGGCGTTGAAATTGCTCCTCTTCCACGGCATCGAGAAAGCGTTGAATTGCTGTTTCAGGCTGTTTTTGTGGCAATCGAGTCCCGGTAATTTGCAGTGCAAGGGGATTATTTTTGATTTCCAATCCGATCGCTTCTAAAGCTGAAATTCCCGGCATCAGGGTTTGAGGACTCAGATCGAGTTTTTCTTGCAATTGCCGATAGGTGGTAGTTTCTCCCGTGCGCTGGAGATACTTGGCAATTCCTGCCAATTTTTGCCAGATTTCTGTTGGCGTTAAAGAAGCAGGAGAAGAATAAGCAAGGGCGAGTTGTTGGGTTTCTGTAATAGCTCTATAGAATTCTCCTGATATTTTTTGCCAATTCATGGGACAGTCTTTCAGAAGAATCGTCGAGTCATATTGTTCTTCTTTCAATTGTTCTCCCCGCCAATCCAAGAGAATATTGGGAGAATAAAAACTACTTTGATAAACGTCCGATCTACTGCGATCGCGCACGTCAATCAGACGCACTTCATAGCGATTTTTATAAGTATTGTAATCTAACTCGACGATCGCATCGCAAAGGCGATCGGCAGGCAATTCATCTTTATAGTGTCCCCACCAAACACCGGGGAATTTTGCCATCGTAGAGTCATCGCCGATCTCAAATGTTGTTTTGATATACTGAACTTTTTTACCGCGACTATCCTTAGCGTTATTATGCCAAATTTTGGTAAAAAAACAATTCTCAATCAGTAATTTTGGAACGGGATTTCCCATACCACAGGGTTCTAATAAATTTAATTCTTTGAATAATTCTTTGCCCAAGTCAGCAACCGTGACGGTAATATCTGCACTGACGAGAGGCGCGAGTTCCGTCGTACCCAGTCGCAAGCGAACTTCTTGATTGATTGCTTCTGTAAATAAAGCAATATTCTCAACCGGAATACTCAAACCTGCTGCATAGGGATGTCCGCCAAAACGGTGCAATAAATGTTTTTGTGAATAGACCAATTGATAAAGGTCAATTTTATTCGCAGAACGTGCCGATCCCCGTGCCAATAATAACTCTTGATGCTCTTGCTCTCCTCCTTGTAAAGAATTACCTCGATCCTCCCCTTTCAAAAGGGGGTTAGGAGGGATCGAAACTTCATCGTCATTCTTGTTTTCCGAATGATTATTTTCCGTACTCAATAAGATTGTAGGACGACCATATTCTTGAGCAATTTGTCCGGCAACCAATCCCAAAACGCCTGCCGACCATTGCGGATCTTCGAGAACAATAACGTAGGTCGTTGAGAGATCGATTTGTTCGAGTTTTTTCTTGACGGAATTGGTTACATTTTTTTGTAATTCTTTACGGCGACTGTTGGCAAGTTCCGTTTCTTCTGCAAGTTTCTGGGTGCGATCGCGATCGCAACTCGTCAAAAGTTCCACACAAAAATTAGCATCTCCGTGAATGCGACTGACGGCATTGATACGCGGACCCAGACCAAACGAAATATCCGTCGGGCGATCGCCATTTCTCTGGCATAATTTAAGAAGTAACGCCACACCGGGACGGGTGGGATTTTTCAATTGTTTTTGTAGTTGTTTGATGCCTTTTTTGGCTAAATAGCGGCAGTCTCCTCGCAATTCCACTAAATCGGCAATTAAACCGATCGCGACTAGATCGAGTAACGCTTCGAGGGGTTTTTGCGGGACATCGGGTAAGGTTTCGTAAAGTGCTTCGACTAATTTGTAGGCGACAGCAACACCAGAAAGATGATAGAGAGGATGTTCTTTTTCGAGATAGCGAGGATTGATAATTGCGCTGACATTGGGACGTTGTTCGGGTAAGGTGTGATGATCCGTGACAATGATATCAATGCCTAATTCCGCGGCACGATCGATTTCTTCAATATTGGTACTTCCCGTATCGCAAGTTACGATTAAGTTCGTTCCTTTAGCTGCCAATTTTTCCAATCCGGGTAGATTTAAACCGTGGGATTCCGTCAGGCGATTGGGAATGTAATAATCTAATTGCAGGTATTGGGCGAAAAATTGTCCCAAACCATCCCAGAGAACGCTAGTCGAGGTAATTCCATCAGCATCGAAGTCTCCCCATATTGTCACTTTTTCCCCCGCTTCTCGCGCCTTCAGAAGACGTTTGACGGCATATCTCATCTCCTCACCAAACTCGAAAGGACTAGCAGGATGATAGCGATCGCAATTGAGAAAGCCCGGTAATTGTTCTAAATCTCGCAGGTCTCTTTGCCAAAGTAATTGTGCGGCAAATCTCCCCTCCGAACTGGTACAATAGGGCTGAATTGCTTCGATAAACTCGGCAGGAACGTTAGGATTTGGAGGAAGTTGCCAGCGCGGAGGAAGAGAATTCATTGACTTATCGTATGCTAATGTAATCAGTATAACCGATCTACGATAACTGAAATGGGCGATTGGCAGCAGGAAAAAAAATGGTATGCGAGTCGAGATTTAGAAACGCGGAAAACTTGGTATTCTAATGTAGCAGAGGCTTATAATCAAGTCAGACCAAGGTATCCACACGAACTTTGCGATCGCGCGATCGAAGTCACTCAATTACATCCCGACGCAAAAATTCTAGAAATTGGAAGCGGTCCCGGTAACGCAACGGTTGAATTTGCCAAACGCGGTTTTTCAATGGTTTGTCTCGAACCCAGTCGAGAATCTTGTCAGTTTCTAGAGGAAAATTGTCGCAAATATCCCAACGTAAAAATCGCTAATACATCTTTTGAAGAATGGGAATTGGCAGAAGAGAACTTTGATGTAGTTTTGGCGGCAAATGCCTTTCATTGGATTCCGCCAGAAACGAGCTATTCCAAAACAGCAGAGGCTTTAAAATCAGAAGGACATTTAGTTTTATTGTGGAATACAAGTCTTGAACCTCGGTATGAGGAATACCAATGCTTAAATGAAGTCTATCAACAATATGCTCCCTCACTTTCTCGTTATGAAGGCAGAGGAAAACAAGAAGAAATTTTGCAAGGTTTTGGAGAAGAGATCGCCAATTCGGGACGATTTCAAGAGGTAATCTGCGAGAAAATCCCTCGTCACGCCACTTATACCGTAGATGATTATTTACTACTTCTTCGTACTTTTTCTCCTTATCTGCACTTGGAGACGCGCGATCGCGAATCATTATTTGCAGGGTTAAAAGAGGCGATCGATCGCGAATTTGATGGCAAGATCGATCTGTTTTATCTGTCTGCTTTTCACATTGCCAGAAAAAGAAGTAGATAAATTCTATAGCAATTCGATCGCGTCGTCCCTTTAAATTTCCAAATCTAGAATTGCGATCGCTTTTTCCAAGACTTCATCGGGATCGAAAGGTTTGGTCATATATAAATCTGCGCCGACTTCTTCCCCTTTTTGCTTGTCAAATTCTTGACCTTTTGCCGTTAACATGATAATGAAAATTTTTTCTGAAGCAAGCTCTTTTCTCACATTTTGACAGACATCAAACCCATTCATTTTCGGCATCATCACATCGAGAAAAACCAAATTCGGTTGTTCTGTTCTAATTTGTTCGAGTGCTTCTTCCCCATTGGTTGCAACCAGCAACTCAACGCCTTCATCTTCCAACTCTTCCAAAGTTTGTTCGAGAAGCATTCTTATATGCGGTTCGTCATCAACAATTAGGATTTTTCCGCTCATTGCGTTCTTGGGAAACGTTAGACTTAAAGTTTAGTATAAAACCTCAAAGACTTCTACTGCTTTTCGCTTTCCCTTAACATGAATCGTCCCAAATTCCTGAAAGCGGAAATCGAGATAGGTTTTCTCATAAACGCTGCGACTGACTAAAATTTGCCCCCCTTTCGCCAGAGATTGCAGCCTCGAAGCAATATTAACTTCATCTCCGATCGCCGTATAATCCGTATGGGTGGGAGAGCCGACATTCCCTACAACGACGCTACCAGCACTCAAACCGATCCCCGTAAGAAAGTTTTCGCCGATCCAGCGACTGGGAATGAGATTGAGTCGTCTTTGCATATTAATTGCCGTGGCGATCGCTCGTTTTTCCGCATCGGCAATGACTGAGGGGGCACCAAATAAGGCGACGATCATATCACCGACAAATTTATTGACGGTTCCTTGATGGTTAAAAATAACATCAACCATGTGAGTAAAATATTCGTTCAAATAGCTCACAATTTTTTCCGGGGGGAGTTCTTCGCATTTGGTGGTAAAGTTGCGAATATCGGAAAATAGAACCGTCACGTTACGGCGTTTGGGTTGTAAAGCTGCTAAGTTTTGATTGGCTAAAATTGTCTCGACAACAGGTGCGGAAATATAGCGTTCTAAATTGCTTTTAATTCGTTCTTCTTGGAGGTGTTTGAGGTATAAAATTGCATTTTCAATAGCAGTTGCGGCTTGGGAAGCGAGGGCGTTGAGTAACTTTAATTCGGCGGCGGTATAGTTTTGATTGCCGTTACTGCCAATAACAATCGCTCCCAGGATTTTATCTCTCCCTTTTAACGGTACGCCAATTAAAGAATTCAACCGATCGCGATTGGCGAGATGATGAATATCGCGATCGATGTTATTCAATATCTCCCCTTTTCCTGTCTCTAAAAGTAGAGCGGTAATTTCCCGTTCTAAATTACAATCTTCCCCCTCTTCTCCAAAGACGGCTATTTTTCGCCATCCCTCTTCTTCGATTAGCATCACCCAACCTGATGTAGCAGCAATCAAGCGTTTTGCTTCATCGAGAACCAATTGAGCAACTTCTTCTAATTTAAGTTGCGAAGTGATTTTATCGGAAATACTATAAAGCAAATTGATTTCTTTATAGCGGTCTAATGTTTCTCGCGCTAACTCTCTTTTCTCTTGTTCTCGTTCGCTTAAATAGCTAAGTAAATTAGCGATCGCTTCTGCTTTTTTATCTCCTTTTACCCAACCCAGCATGAGATCGCGAGTTTGCACGGGATATTTTTCTGGGAGAATCAAATCGGCACGATCTTCCCCCATTAAAATTCGCCCATCACAGTCGATAATTGCGAGAGGAGAAGCGATCGCGGCGATGGTTTGTTGGATGAGTTGTTGTGTTTCTTTTTTAGCGAGTAACCGTTTCAGATAAGGTCTTGACATGAGCTTCCTCGTCAGCTAAGAGGATAAAAAATACGTTTTCCATGCCTTTTTCAAAGCGCAGGGTTTGGACGACTTCTGACTGTTGCCAAAGATTAGCATTAGCAATGACGAGATCCGGTTTGACTCGAGTGGCTTTTTCGCGAAACTCTTCCCCATCTAATGCCTCGGCGACATGATAGCCTTTTGCTTCTAATACCTCCGATAATACTTGTACCGTAGAGCGGTCTTCATCCAAGATCAAAACTTCTTTTGCTTGACGATCTTGCGTTAGCAGTAAATCAATTTCCCCCAGTAAAACTTCACTTTGAACGGGTTTGCTGAGGAAGCGATCGACCCCGACTTGATAACCCCGTTCTTGATTTTCTGAAATCGAGAGCATGACGATGGGAATATCTAAAGTATTGGGATTATTTTTGATTGCGGCTGCGGCATCAACCCCATTCAATTGCGGCATCATCACATCCATAACAATCAAATCGGGCTTAAGAGATTTGGCAAGTTGAATCGCTTCTAACCCGTTGGTTGCTTCTACAATATCATAATGGCGAACCTCTAGCTCTTGTCGTAATAAACGGCGGATATTGGCATCGTCGTCTACGATAAGAATGGTTTTATGAGCTTCTTCTCCGGCTGTTGCTTTGGCTTTAGCACTGCGTTGTAGTTGGCGCAAAAGCGTATCAACATTTAACGGCGTTTCGGGAACGGGTTGAACGGTTTGTATTGGCAAAGTAAAGAAAAAGCGACTGCCTTGACCTAATTTGCTTTCAACGCCGACCGTACCGCCGTGATACTCGACAATTTGTTTGCAAATGGGCAATCCTAACCCCGTTCCTTTGGGTTTATCGGTTAAAGTATCGCCGATCTGTTTGAATCTTTCAAATACTTTTGGTAAGTTTTCTTCAGCGATACCAATGCCAGTATCGATAATGCTGAAAGTGATTGTATTATCCGTTCGTTTGGCTTGAAATGTAACCGAACCTCGTTCGGTGAATTTAACAGCGTTGGAAAGGAGATTAATAATGACTTGGATGAGCCGATCGCGATCGCCTAAAATGAGTGGTAGGTTGGGTTCGACCTCTTCAATACATTGTAAGTCTTTGGGGCAAAAGAGAGAAAAAGTCGCAGCGATCGCGCGATCGCAAACTTCGCGAACGTCGAGGGATTCCATTTTCCATTCCACTTTCCCCGCTTCCATTTTGGCAATATCCAAAACATCATTGATTAAAGCCGTTAAGCGTTCCCCTTCGGCGACAATAATGTGAATATTTTCGCCGACTTGTTTGACGGCGCGTTTAACTTTTTTCTCTTCGAGATTGACCGAGGGAAAAACCGTATCTTTTAAGCGCTTATCAATCAGTTTGGCAAATCCCAAGACAGAAGTTAAAGGAGTCCTCAGTTCGTGGGATACAGTAGAAATAAAGTCAGTTTTGAGTTTATCGACTTCGATTAAATGTTCGTTTTCGGCTTTTAAACGTTCGTTGAGAGAGGAAATTTCTCGAGCGGCATTTTCTAACTCGGCTTGTGCTTTTTTGCGATCGGTAACATCACGAACGATTGCGGTAAAGAATTTTTTCTGACCTTGGGTAAACGTGGAAACGGCAATTTCTACCGGAAATGTTTTTCCATTTTTGTGCTGACCCATGAGTTCTTGGATTTGCGTCACCGCGTCCTGAGAATCTTCTGGCGGACAGCGCAAACAGTCTGCATAACCGCGACTGACCAAGAACATTAAATCGTTATGACTTTCAAAAACAGGAATGAGCAAACAAATATTTTTTTGGTCGATCGTTTCGTCAGCAGAATAGCCAAAAAGTTTTTCGGCTGCCGCATTTAACGATTGGATTTTACCGCTTTCATCAATGATAATAATGCCATCAGCAGCCGTTTCGAGAACTGTACGATTTTTGGCTTCGCTTTCCTCAATGAGTTCGACTAAAGGATTGCCCATCTTTAAAAAAATAGCCGTCGCTAACATCTCAACGACAATCGCAGCAAAGATTGTAAAAAGTGCCGCTTTCATAAAAGGTTGGCGAATATCTTTAAGTTCGATTTTGGGAACGACAGCCCAATTGGCATTATGGATGGGTTCGTAGGCGGCAAGAACGGGAGTCCCGCGATGATCTAGTCTTATGGCAACGCCAGATTCTCCCGATAATGCCTTCCGTATGGGTACGGCAACTTTAGAGTCCCAAGGAATTGTGTCGGTATTTTCACGGCGATCGTGCTGTTTTTGGAGGAGGAAAACAATGTCATCTCCTTTGCGTTTGACGAGGGCAAATTCTCCCAGGTCTGACAAACCGTGTAACTTATCGTAAGAACGCCGTACGATCTGAAGCGCCTCTTTCTCGCTATCGGCAGTATCGATGATAGATTCGATCAGCCTTGCTTGACTTTTGGCGGTACCGGTGAGGCGCTCTTTTTGTTCGACGATCGCCGTACGATAGAGGATGCCAAAGCCTATTCCCGCAACGATGGTGGAAATAATGGCTTGATGAATGAGTAGAACTTTGAGTCTTTTACGATAATCCATTGTTGCGATCGGTGTAGAAGTTCATCCCGAAGCACCCTTTTATCTATTTTGTCATGCCAAATTGGAAACTGGCACTATCTCGGTCGTCGTACAAACTTCACTCAGAAAAATATTTTTTGCGCAATTCGTAAATCCCGATCCAAACGATCGCGAGCAAAATATAAGACTTGACGAAAACAGACAAAAATACTAAAGTATTTTTTTACTATTCAAAACCGCATTTTCGTTTGGTAGCTATTATGACTCGATCGCCACAATCCCCTCAAAATAAGCATTTAACCTGTCTGACGGGAGGAAAGCGCAAAACCCAAAAACCCGCTACTTCTCCAATTCCCAAGCCTCCTCAACCGGCGATCGCAAATACCGAGGCAGAACAACCCGAAGAGTTTACGATTAATTTACAGCAATTAGAAGAAAAAGCAATCGAAATTGCTCGATTGTCAGCAGAATTAGAAGTCGCAATCGCGGAGTTTCAAGAAATTGGCGAGCGCGTCGATCGCAGTAGCATCTATTTTCGTAAAAATTTAGGACATTATTGGTTTCCCGAACGCATTTGCAGTTATGGAGAAGTCAAAGTCCCCCACATTCGTCAAACCCAAAAAGGGGTTTTGGTGCTATCTTCTCACCGCATCCGACTTGCAGAAAAACATCTTCCAGTACGTCGAGAAGAACGGAAAGAAGCCGATCTCATTGCCAATTTTTTACGACAGCGCGATCGCGTCAAACAATGAAAGATTTCTCAAAACTTCAGCCACAAAATTTAGGCGATCGCTAATTCTTGGAGTTCAAACCGATAATTTTCAATGACGGGATTGGCTAAGAGGCGATCGCACATTTGGTCGAGTTGTTCTCGGGCGCTGGCTTCATTTTCTGCAACGAGATTTAATTCAATATACTTGCCAATTCTTACCTCGTCTACCGTGTCATAACCCAGTTGTTTTAATCCCGATTTTATGGCAACTCCAGCAGGATCGAGAACAGAAGGACGCAAAGTCACATAAATTTTTGCTTGAAAGTGCATCTTGGTTATTGGTTATTGGGTATTGGGTTTAAATCTCTGGATGTATAGTATAGTGTAAGGGTGTCGGCGAAAGCAAAAATTTGCTCTCTTGCAAAGGATTTGCTTGTATTGCGATCGCTAAGTTACCCCATGAAAACTCGCACTCGTTCCCAAGAAAAAATCCTCAGTCTTCTCAAAGACTTAAATCGTCCGATTTCCGCCCAAGATTTGTATGTCGAATTGCGAAATCAGAAGCACAATATGGGACTGGCAACGGTTTATCGCGGTTTAGAAGCCCTAAAAGTACAAGGAGTCGTACGGGTGCGAAGGCTTGCCAATGGAGAATCTCTTTACAATCTCGTGCAACGCGATCGCCATTATATGACCTGTGTTAGTTGCAATCGCTCTATCCCCCTCCAAAAATGTCCCGTTACGCAACTCGAACAACAATTGCAACAATCCCATCGGTTTAAAGTTTACTATCACACGTTGGAGTTTTTTGGCCTGTGCGATTGCTGTCAGAAAGAAGAAGAAGACAAAACATAAAAATTGGGTAGGGACGTTTTATAAAACATCCCTATATTTTAGGGGATATATTCTATCCAGCAGAATGGCGATCGAACTTTTCTAATTCCAAATCCAAATTGCTGGAACTTCCGGTACTATTGCCAATGACGGAACGGACTCCCTCTAAAGTCGAAACCATACTGCGAGGATCCATAAACATCACCTTGCTGCTTTCACTGCTGCCAATGGTTGCACCCATATCTAGATAGTGCTGTGCCAAGAGAAATTGTAATGTTTCTTTGGCTTGTGGATCGTTCTTAATCTTCTCTGCAATAATATCAATTGCTCGTGCGGTTGCTTGGGCTTTGAGGACTTCTTGTTCTGCATCGGCATTCGCTTTTAAAATCGTCGCTTTCTGTTGTGCTTCCGCCCGTAAAATAGAAGCAGTTTTAGAGGCTTCTGCTTCTAATACTCGTGCTTCTGCCTTCCCCTTCGATTCATTAATTGCCGCGTCTCTTTCCCCTTCAGAGGTCAAAATCGCTGCCCGTTTTTTCCGTTCTGCCGACATTTGCAATTCCATCGAATCTTGTACCGCTTTAGAAGGGGTAATATTGCGCAGTTCGACCCGCGTAACTTTCACACCCCACGGATCTGTGGCAATATCCAATTCTCGTAAAAGCGTTTCATTCACCTCCGTTCTAGCCGTAAAAGTTTGGTCGAGTTCGAGTTTCCCCATTTCCGAACGGATTTGAGTCAAAACTAAATTCTCCATTGCTGTTTTCAGATTTTCAACGCGATAATAAGCGCGTTCCATATCCATAATTTTCCAATAGACAACGGCATCTGCACTGATAGCAACATTATCTTTGGTGATGCACTGTTGGGGAGGAATATCCAAGACTTTCTCTCGAATGGTTTCTTGATAAACAATTTTGTCAATAAAGGGAACGACAAAATTCAAACCTGGAGTGAGTTTTTTCTTATAACTCCCCAAACTTTCCACCAAGGCCTCGTTTTTTTCATTGACAATTCTCACGGATCCTAACAGTGCAGAACCGCCAAAAGCTAAAACGATCAAGAGGAAAAACTGTGGCATTTTTATTCTCCTTCGAGTAAAGAGTGCGGGAGGACGATTAACGTATTGCCTTCTCGTCCGATAATATAAACTTTTTGTCCCGAGGCGATCGCAAGGCCGTCATTGCTGCATTTCCCTTGCCAAGAATTGCCCTCGTAGAGGATTCGTCCCGTTCTCCCAGCAGGAATTTCCGTGAGGGTTTCGCCTTCGGTTTTATCTTCAAGGGTCATGCTTTTGCGTTTGGGGGTGAAAATGCGGCGGGAGAGAAGCACCAGCAAGGTCGAAAAGACCATCCACAGGGCAATTTGCAAGCCGGAGTGAGGTAGCGCAAGGGAAATCAACGCTACCAAAAAGGCAGAGATCCCCATCATAAACTCGGTAAAAGCCGTAGGAAAGAGCAATTCCATTAAGCAGAGAATTACGCCAGCAACGAGCCAAAGGAAGGTGGAACTAAGCATTACGATGCCCTTGAGAGCAATGAAATAACAGGGTTTGAGAGACCCTTATTTTCTCAACCCCTCAATCTTAGCGAACTTCTTCTCTAGTGTTGCGATCGCTTAAAATAACGAAAACTTTGCATTACAGCGATCTTTATAAGCCATCTGGATCGGGTCGAATTGCAGGACTCGATAACATCACAATCATTTCCAATTTTGAATTGATAATTTTGAATTGGAGTGACTTATAATAAATATCTCGTTGAATGTAAAATCCTATACCCGTGACTGCAACTCCCTTACGTCCCGCTTCCGCTCAAACCCAACTCCCCGATCTCCCACTTCCCGATCGCTTGGGACGTTTTGGCTCCTTTGGCGGCAAATACGTTCCCGAAACCCTGATGCCCGCTTTGAGCGAATTAGAAGGGGCGATCGCACGCTACAAGGACGATCCGGATTTTCAGAAGGAACTCGATGGACTATTGCGAGATTATGTAGGACGACCCTCCCCCCTCTATTTTGCCGAACGCTTGACCGAACATTATGCTAAGCCAGACGGCACGGGAGCGCAAATTTATTTAAAAAGAGAGGATTTAAACCATACTGGTGCCCACAAAATCAACAATGCTCTCGCTCAAGTTCTGTTAGCAAGACGCATGGGCAAGCGTCGCGTCATCGCTGAAACCGGGGCAGGACAGCACGGGGTGGCTACGGCTACAGTTTGCGCCCGTTTTGGCTTGGAATGCGTCATTTATATGGGCGTGTGCGACATGGAACGCCAATCCCTCAACGTCTTTCGGATGCGCTTGTTAGGGGCGACGGTGCAGCCTGTTGAAGCCGGGACGGGGACGCTTAAGGATGCGACCTCGGAAGCCATCCGCGACTGGGTGACGAATGTAGAGACGACTCATTATATTTTAGGTTCTGTCGCGGGTCCTCACCCTTATCCCATGATGGTTCGGGACTTTCACGCGATTATCGGTCGGGAAACGCGCTGGCAGTGCGAGGAAAAATGGGGCGGACTCCCGGATATTTTGTTAGCCTGCATTGGGGGCGGTTCGAATGCGATGGGATTATTTTACGAGTTTGTCAAGGATACGTCCGTCCGCATGATTGGGGTAGAAGCAGCAGGAGAAGGGGCAGAAACGGAAAAACACGCCGCAACCTTGACAAAAGGACATCCGGGTGTATTGCACGGTGCGATGAGTTACGTTCTGCAAGATGGAGAGGGACAGATCGTTGAGGCTCATTCTATCAGTGCCGGATTGGATTATCCGGGTGTTGGTCCCGAACATAGCTACTTAAAAGATACGGGACGAGCAGAGTATTACAATATCACTGATACTGAAGCCGTTGCCGCTTTTCAACGCCTGTCCCGCTTAGAAGGAATTATTCCTGCTTTGGAAACCTCCCACGCGATCGCGTATCTTGAAACCCTTTGTCCCCAACTTGAAGGCAGTCCTCGCATTGTTATCAATTGTTCCGGACGAGGCGATAAAGACGTACAAACCGTAGCCAAGTTTTTGGAAAAGAATAAATAACCCACCCCCTAACCCCCTCCCAAAAGGGGGAGAAGAATGGAGACCAAGAGGGGAGATAGAGAGGGGAAAAACAAACAACAAACAACAAACAACGAACAACAAATATGGACTTTCAGATATGCGATCGCGATCTTGATGAGGAAACTTTGGCGCGGTATCGTCAAGCCGAGGCGATCGCAGCAGATACGGAAACAATGGGATTAATTCCCCATCGCGATCGCCTTTGTTTGGTACAATTGTGTGACGAACGGGATTTTGTCACCGTGATTCGTATCGAACGCGGTCAAACTGAAGCACCTAATTTGAAAGTCTTAATGGAAGATCCTAATGTGGTTAAGATTTTCCACTATGCCCGCTTTGATTTAGCTCAATTCAAACATACATTTTCGATTGATACCAATCCCGTTTTCTGTACTAAAATTGCCAGTAAAATGGCTCGTACTTACACCCCTTCTCATGGTTTAAAAGCCCTCATTCAAGAATTAGAGGGCATAGAACTTGATAAATCCTCTCAAAGTTCCGATTGGGGAAATCCCCAGAATTTAACCGAAGAACAACTGCGTTATGCTGCCAATGACGTGCGTTACTTGATAGGAGCGCGGAAAAAATTGATAGTTATGTTAGAAAGAGAAGAACGATTAGAATTGACACAACAATGTTTTGCCTGTTTGCCTGTCTTCGTCGCCCTAGATTTAGCACAATTTCAGGGCATCTTCGAACATAAATAGATGAGTCGATCGAGCGATCGCCCTCAAACTTTAAAAATTGAGACATGTCCTTCGAGTATTATTAGGATAACATCGCAGTGGTCAATGATTTTATTGTCTTCTTGCAATCGCCTCTACTTTTTTCTATCGTGAGGGTATATTAGGATTATCATCCTCGATTGAGATCGAAATAGTAAGGGGTCATCATAGAACAGAGTTAGCGATACGGCTAAAGCCACACTTCGTGAATGGGCATATTTTGCATGCGGAGGACTTCTCGATGAAGTTTAAATTTTTGAACGCCGTCCGACTGTTATTGTATCTGGCAATACTCTTTCTCCTTTTCGCAGCTCCCGTTAGCGCAAAATTTTATGATACTAATTC
This sequence comes from Cyanobacteria bacterium P01_E01_bin.42, assembly GCA_039194995.1. Lineage (GTDB taxonomy): Bacteria > Cyanobacteriota > Cyanobacteriia > Cyanobacteriales > Spirulinaceae > CCY15215. The sequence continues at coordinate 33,696 of JBCCVR010000053.1, forward strand.
GCCTTCGATCGAGATCGAACAAGGATGGCAAGTTCATTGGGGAAATTTTCCCGAAAATGAATACGGTTTTCCGTTATGGGTTTTAGAAACACCAAAAAGCTCCGAATGGAAATCTTTAACGCTTCCCACCAAACTATCCCCACCCCCTCAAGAAAATCTATTTTGGCTCAGTGTTCCCTTACCTGAAGGGAATTGGACGTTTCCGAGTCTTTATTTTCGAGGTATTCCCAACCTCTTAGAAGCATATTTTCAGGATGAATTAATTTATATTTTTGATGAGTTAGACAATCGTGGCAAACTTAAACATAAAGAAGGAGAATTTCCTATCGTCCCTCTCAATTCTAATCGGAAAAATGACTATCTTTTTATAAAAGTTTATATCGAAAATAATTTACCCATTCCTTTGGGATTAGATGGATTTTTAACTATTGGAAATAAGCCCGATTTGATTAAAAGATTGATATTAGGAGATAGTATCAAGATTGCTCTCGGGTTATTATTTTTATTTTGCGGAATACTCCCGATTGCGATCGCAACTCTCAAAAAGAAATGGGATATTTACTTCTCTTTTGGGTTTGTTTCTTTGCTCATTGGTATCTATACCATTACGCCAACCGAAAGCGTGCGCTTAATCTTTAACTACCAAGTCAGTTGGACTTATGTACACCATACTGCTTTTCATTTGATTCCTGTCAGTATCTGCCTCTTTTTCGAACATCTTTTTGGCATCGGACGATTGGCAATTCCTCGTCGGCTGTTGCAAATTCATCTATTTTATGCAATTTTAGCTTTGATTTTAGCTGGAAATCAAATTTCAACATGGGGAAATGTTGCATTACCGACACAAATTGTCGGAATTTTTACGGCAATAACTTTAATTGCGATCGCAGTCAAAAAATCCGCCCGAGGAAAACCCGAAGCTAAAATTTTTACCTTGGGATTTTCTCTCTTTTTGTTAGCAGCGATTCACGATATTTTTGTTTATATTTCTCCCTTTCAGATATGGAGTGTTCAGCTTTACTATTGGGGGATGTTGTTATTCTTAATCTGTTTGTCCTTTATTTTGGAACGTCGCTTTACAGAAGCACAGAACTATCTCAAGGCATATAACTTAGCATCGAGTCGCTTTATTCCCCATGAATTCGTTAATTTCCTCGGTAAAGATAGCATTATTGACATTCAACTGGGCGATCGCATTCACCAAGAAATGACGGTCTTGTTTTCTGATATTCGCTCCTTTACCAGTATTTCGGAAAGAATGTCCCCGGAACAAAATTTCGACTTTCTCAATGCCTATCTGTTGCAAGTGAGTCCCGTGATTCGGGAAAACAATGGCTTTATTGATAAATATATTGGCGATGCGATCATGGCTTTATTTTATCACAGTCCGGAAAATGCCATCAACGCCGCGATCGCCATGCAAAACCAAGTTAAATTATTCAATAAAGACTGTCAGAAAACAGGCTATCCAACTATTCAAATCGGGATCGGTTTGCATTGCGGCAATCTCATGTTAGGCACTGTGGGAGAAAAGCAACGGATGGATACGACCGTGATTGCTGATGCTGTCAATTTAGCCTCTCGTTTAGAGACGGCAACCAAGCAATGCGGGGCGAGTCTTTTAATGAGCGAAGAAACTTTAAATCGCTTGCCTCGTGCCGATCGCTACGCCCATCGTTTTCTCGGACAAATCGTCGTTAAAGGCAAAAAAGAAGCCATCAAAATTTATGAAGTTTATGAAGCCGATCCCCCCGAATTAAAAATCTTTAAAACCGAAACGAAATCCTTGTTTGAAAAAGCCGTTCGGTTGTGCGATCGGGGACAACCGACAGAAGCCAGAGAAATTTTCCAAGACTTACAATCGAAAAACCCCGCAGATAATGCCGTGCGTTTAATCTTACTTCGTCTGACAGCAGAAGAAAGTAAAACGAGTTGATAGGGTTATTTGTTCTGCTTGGCGACTTCCTCATTTCCCAACCGCGAAAAATTGGGCGGTGTTTTCCATTGTTGGTACGGGAGCTTGAAATTTTACAAAACTTTACAAAAAAAAATCGTCAGAATGACTTGCTTTTTTTTTGCATGACATATATAATCCGTCATCCCAAAAATAAACAAGGTGTTCTCATGAGCGTTTATACTCACTCTCCAGCAATTGAAGGCGATCGCGTTAAAACTTTAGTCGGCGATCTCTCCTACCAAGAAAAAAAGCAACTCGTTAATGAGTTGCTTCGGACAAAAGAACTCGAAGAGGTTTGGAATGACGTGTTCGATACCCGTATCGAACATTACTTACAAGCCGAAGGGAATTTAGGGGATATTTTTTCGACCCTTGCCGATCGCATCGGTCATGGTTTAGCATCCCCGCAAATTTCCTCCCATTTAGCTTAATCCGGACATAGCAGTGATTAAGCTAAATGGGAG
>JBCCVR010000054.1:0-36039 GCA_039194995.1 Cyanobacteria bacterium P01_E01_bin.42
AAATGGTTTAATCCTTAATATTCCTTCTCGGCAAAGTTGTCTTGTAATTTAATCAATTTAAAAAAATACATGGGTTAATCAATTATTGACAATTATAACCAAAAGTAGTAAAAAGATAAAGATGTAGTATGACAAAATATGGATCGCAAGCTCGATCTGATAGATATGGCATTGCAAAATCGGAAATAGCGTAAATTCACTTAAGCAGAAATATTGAGATCAAAACAATGAAGCATTTTCGATTGACGCGCAGGCTGATATTGTTCGCGATCGCCCTGCTCACCTGTTTCTTTGTTGCCTGTAATTCAACCCCTAAACAGCCCTTAAAAATAGGAACAGGGCTTTGGGCAGGATATGAGCCTCTCTATCTTGCTCGAGAGCTTGGGTATTTTGGTGATTCGGCTATTCAACTCGTCGAATATTCGGCCGCAAAGGAGGTCAATCGAGCATTTCAGAATGGTGCAATCGACATTGCCGGAGATGTTTTGCAAGATGGCCTTTTTTACGCGGAAAGCGATCCCGATAACAGGGTATTTTTGCTCTTAGATGTCTCTGATGGTGGAGATGCCTTAATCGGACAATCGGAAATCAAAAATCTTAAGGATTTGCAAGGAAGTACTATTGGCTTTGATGCAACCTTACTATCTAGATTGATTCTCGTGCGAGCATTACAAAGTGTTGATTTACAAAATGATGATATCAACCCACTTGCTTTAGAATTTGTGGAGCAAAAACAAGCATTTAATACTAAAAAAGTAGATGCTTTGATCACATACGAACCAATTCTCTCAGCATTAATAGAACAAGGAGCAACATTACTTTTTGATAGCAGTGAAATCCCCGGTGAAATTGTTGATGTTCTTGTCGGTCACAAAGATTTAGAAAATAAGTTTTCCAAAGAGCTACAAGTATTATTAAAAGGTTGGTTTAAGGCTCTGGATTATATTGAGAACAATCCTGATGATGCGATAAAGCGCATGGCAGAGAGACAGGGGGGAAGTCAAGAACAATTTATTCAATCGCTGAAGGGTTTGAGCTTTGTAAGTTTGTCAGATAATCAAGCATTATTGTCCGGAGAAAATACAGACTTATTAGAAGGCGCAAAACGATTGTCTGATTTTCTAAAAGAACAAGATTTGCTGAAAAAAGAAATCGACCTAAATAATTTATTTGACGATGGTCTTGTCAAAATAATATCTCCGTAGTTTGATAGTGTTTCTTGACTCAGAGAAATACAATTGAAAATCTGAAAACTCTTGCTCTAAAAAAAAATCACTGTACTCCATCTGTTTGAGAAACACTATCAATTTTGAGATAAATCTCGTGTTATAAAAACTATTGCTTTCTATTTTGATGCGTTATTTACCTTTGCCTCTACGATTTTCGATTCCAACTATATTGATCCTTTTTGGGACAACATTGAGTGCAGTATTTTTTCATCTAGAGACATCGCATACTCAAAAACAAGTAGAAACTAATATGACTCAACACGCAATTTTTACGGGAAATCAAACCGCAGGATTGTTTGAGTATTTCTATCGAAATCAAGACATACGAGGTGCAGATCTCGTCATAGGTCAATTGGGAAGTGCTCCAAATATTAATATGTCCTTAGTTTTAGACGAGCAAAATCGTGTTCTCTGGTCTACACGCTTGCAATTCCGAGAGCGTTTTATTGAAGAAACACCAATTTCCCAGTTTCGAGAAACCTTGAGTGCGATCCGCGATACAAAAGTTGGACAAGCTATCGTGGTAAAAGAGGAACAGAGTTTGTGGACATTTCATCCTATTGGCTTGCAATTTGAAACCGGAGAAGTTTTCGCGTCTCGCGTGGGAATTTTGGCAATCGAATATAATTTAACAACTGAATATACAATTGCCTACCAAAATGCAGCAACTCGTGCGCTTACTTATGGGATTGCGATCGCTATTTTAGGAACATTGCTTTGGTTTTTCTTTGCTCAGATTGTCACTAAACGTGCTTCACATTTGGTTGAAACTAGCAAACAACTAGCAAGGGGAAGTTTAGCTGTTCGTGCTAATTTAAAAGGTTCTGATGAACTGTATCGCATTGCAGTTGCTTTTAATCAAATGGCCGAAGAAATCCAAAAGAATCATGAAGAATTAGAGCAAACTCTCAGAGAACTCAAACAAACTCAAGGACAATTAATCCAAGCCGAAAAAATGTCGGGTTTGGGTCAAATAGTCGCTGGAGTTGCTCACGAAATTAACAACCCCATCAATTTTATTTATGGAAACGTTCCCCATGTCGATCTCTATACGAAAGATTTACTCAATGTTATCGACTATTGTCGCAACTCTCGCGATGATTCCTTTCCCGAAATTGGAGAAAAATTAAAGGACATCGATTTCGAATTTATCATCGAAGATCTACCCAAACTGCTCAAGTCAATCCGCAGTGGAGCTAATCGTGTCAAAGAAATTGTGGTAGGATTACGAACATTTTCTCGTCTGGACGAAGCACAACATAAAATTGTTGATATTCATCAAAATCTCAATAGCACGATCTTGTTTTTACAACATCGCTTACATGCCGATAAAATGATTCCCAAAATCAAGATTATCCAGTCTTATCATCCTTTGCCTAATGTTGAATGTTATGCTGGACAGTTAAATCAAGTTTTTTTTAGTCTTCTCAATAATGCGATTGATGTTTTAATCGAAACCGTACGCAACGATCCAAAATTGGAAAAGCCAACGATTCAAATTCGCACGACCCTCATTGAAAATGACTGGATTCAGATTGCGATCGCGGATAATGGTAAAGGCATCGACCCCGAAACGCAAAAGCGAATTTTCGATCCCTTTTTCAGCACTAAACCCATTGGGAGAGGCACGGGACTGGGACTCTCCATTGCTTATCAAGTTGTAGTCGATAGACATCAAGGAAAATTAAACTGTTATTCAACGGTAGGAGAAGGTACAGAATTTATCATTGAGATTCCCACAAAATTACCACTTGATTCTATAAGTTGAGCAATTTGTGATAATAAAGGAATTCATTGTGGGGATAAGTGGTCTGACTGCATTTCTAAATATCCAGCTTTTGCGGAAGTGGGAGAAGCACCCGCTTTAATCGCTTTCGCTCGCCAAATCTTCATGATTCGTCCTAAAATACCAAGAGAGTGGACTGTATGCCGAGAACGCCAAATTATGAATGCCGAACTTTTGACCAGTTGGATTCACCCCATGCTCGCCGTTGTTTGGGTGTTTCCTCTAATTGGAATTGTTACTTATTTTTCTCTACAAACCCGTCAGCGTCGCCTGCAAATGAAGGCGAAAGTAAAAAGCAAACTTCCTCCCACTGTCGGTATCCAACATGTTGAAATTGGACGCTGGCTGGCACAAAGCGTCGTGATTGTCTCTTTAGTTGGCTTTGCTCACCCTACGATCGCCAAAGGCTTTATTGCTAAAAATTTGCTGGCTGAAGCACCCGTTCGAGGAATTTTCCTGATCGGCGTTTTTTCCTTGACTTTAATTTCCGTACTTTTACTCAATCGTGCCAAACCCAAATTCTGGCGTGCTTTTTTAGCGACGCTCACCAGTATGGGATTGATTATTATCGGCACTCAGGAGTGGATTTTTCGTCGCGGTAATGAGTGGTTTTGGTCTCATTACTACTATGGCTTGGTTGCATCGATTTTGATGGTTATTTCTCTGGCTACCGTCCAAGAAATTTACAAAGATCGCTCTCTAGGATGGCGTAGATTGCATATCGCTTTGAATGTTGTTGCATTCTTGTTATTCATCGGACAAGGAATTACCGGAGTTCGCGATGTTGCGGAAATTGCCTTTTGGGCACCTAAATAGGATTTGTTGTTCGTTGTTTGGTTTAGGACTTAATGATGATCGAACCCAAAATACACATGAGAATAGGATTCGTACTGTTGACAGTTTGCACTTTGCTGTTTGGCACTTATGGCAAAAGTTACGCGCAAACCGTTCAACCCGATCGCTTTTTCGCAGACGATCCAAACGATATGGATAACAGCAAGGCGGTTGAGGCAAATTCTCAACAGTTAATTGAAACGCGGGACTGCGAGCGCTGTAATTTAATCGGTGCCGATCTCAGAGGACAAAATTTAGAGCGATCGTATTTGAGGAGCAGCAATTTAGAAGAGGCGAATTTGAGATTTGTCAGCTTTAAATATGCCGATCTGCGGGGTGCAAATCTTGGTAGCAGTAACTTGAGCGGTGCGGATTTGCAAGAAGCAAAGTTAATTGGTGCGGATTTGTTCAGAGCCGATTTAACGCAAATAACGGCCATTGAAGCCGATCTAACGGGTGCGTTACTGGGGGAGGCTAATCTTAGCGATGCCTCGTTATATCAAGCGAATTTAACTGAAGCCGATCTCAACCGAGCAACTCTCGAAGGCACCCAATTACAAGAGGCGAATTTAGAACGAGCCAATTTAACTTTAGCTCGCTTACAAAAGGCGAATTTGAGTCAGGCAAACCTGAACGGAGCAGATTTAAGACAAGCCGATTTAAGCGATGCCGATCTGAGTAATGCAACCCTAGAATTTGCCGATTTAAGAGGTGCTTTTCTCTTTGGTACGGATCTGACCAATGCTAATTTATGTAGTGCGGCAATGCCCGATGGTACGGTTTCGGAACAGGGTTGCGAATCAGAAGAAGAACCAACAGAATCAGAGACCGCACCAGACGCAGAAATAGCGCCAGATGCAGACACTGCACCATCTGAAAATACACTAGAAACTATCCCTACCGATGCCCCACCCGTCGAATCGATTGATGTGAATTAATCCACAACCCAACCCCCTAAACCCTTAATCTTTCGTTGCGGTGAATGGGAATAGAAATGCGAAATTGAGTTCCTTGCCCCACTTGGGAAAAACATTCCAACCGGCCGCCGTGTTTTTCGACAATAATTTGATAGCTGATAGAAAGCCCCAAACCCGTCCCCTTGCCCACTTTTTTGGTGGTAAAAAAAGGATCGAAAATGCGCGATCGCGTTTCTGCTGGAATGCCACTCCCATTATCGGCAATTTCAATCCCCACGCGATCGCCTTCTCGACCGGTACGAATCCAAATTTTCGGGCTTAAACGCTCCGACTCAACCCGCTCTTCAACGGCATCGAGGGCATTGGCGAGGAGATTCATAAACACTTGATTGAGAGGTGCGGGATAGCATTCGACGAGAGGAATATTCCCATACTCTTTAATCAACTCCACGGTATCGCGATCGCCGAGAGACTGCCAGCGATGTTGCAAAATCAAAAGGGCGCTTTCTAAACCTTCGTGAATGTCCACTGCTTTGATTTCTGCTTCATCGAGCCTCGAGAACGTGCGTAGGGAAAGAACGATTTTGCGAATGCGATCGCTCCCCATCCGCATTGATGCAATAATTTTGGGTAAATCTTCTCGCACGAAATCGAGATCGATCTCGTCGGTTTTGCTCTGGATTTCTTGATTAGGAAAAGGATTGGCTCGGCGATGGGCATCGATTAAGTCAATCAAATCTAAAGCATATCCCTCGACATGAGCGAGATTGCCAAAAATAAAATTAACGGGATTATTAATTTCATGGGCAATTCCCGCTACCAATTGTCCCAAACTCGCCATTTTTTCGCTCTGAATGAGTTGAGTTTGGGTTTGTTGCAACTCCGTGAGAGTGCGAGAGAGTTCGTCGGCTTGAGTTTGAGTGGTTTTTAACAATTCTGCTTGTTGCAGGGCAATTCCCAATTGACTGCCCACTTGAGCCAGCAGATCGACTTCGTATTCTTCCCAGTGACGAGGTTTAGCGTTCTGGTAGGTTGCCAGCAAGCCCCAGAGGGTTTCCCCCTGTAAAATAGGGACAATAATACAGGCTCTCGCGTCCAAACGTTCGAGCAGTTGAATGTGACAATCAGAATAGCCACTCTGATAAATATCGTTAATTACTGTCGTTTGATTGTGACGATAGCGCCCGCCTCGGGTTTCTTGCAAGACAGTATCGACGATAAAAGCCCGGTCTTTCATTAACGGGGTCCAACCGTCCGCTACGGTCTCGGCCACAATTTGACCGCTCCAATCTGGATTAAAGTGATAAATCACCGTGCGCTCGCTTTCGAGAAGCTGCATGGCTTCCCGGGTTGTGGTCTCGAAGATGGTCTCAATATCGAGGGAGCGACGGATCTTATCGATGGTTTTGACGAGGGTTTTGTGGCGTTGGGCGGCTTTTTCCCGCTCGGCGGCGATCGCAAGTTGGGTGGTTTGCGATCGGGTTTGTTTGAGAAATTCGGCCTGTTGTAGGGCAATCCCCAGATGAGCGCCAATTTGAGCAAGAAATTCGGCTTCGTAGTCTTGCCATTGGCGGGGGCGAGAATTTTGATAGGCTGCGAGCAAGCCCCACAGGATTTCTCCTTGCAAAATTGGGACAATGATATAAGCTCTCGCTTGGAGTTTTTCCAACATTTCGACATGACAATCGGAAAAATCCACCGCATAGATATCGTTGACGATCGAGCTTTCATTGTGGCGATAGCGCCCGCCTTGATTTTCTTGGAGAAAGCGATCGGCAATAATGGCACGCTTGGACTTTTGTACCAGAGGAGTCCACCCCGCAGCGAGGGATTCGGCTACAAATTCCCCACTCCAATCGGGATTAAAGCGAAAAATCGCAACGCGCTCGGCGGCAAGAAGCTGGCGGACTTCCCGGGTTGTCGTGCTAAAAATGGTCTCAATATCCAGAGAGCGCCGAATGCGGTCGATGACCTTTCCCAATGCTTGGTACGATGGTTGGTTTTCATTCGGGGTGCGATTGAGGGCATTCGCAGCAGTTTCGATTGTTGTGGGATCGGCCTGTTTCATCAGAAAATGTGCCACCGGAATTATCGAGAATGCGATCGCTAAAATCTCGAATAGAAAAATTGGGAGAATTTCTCGACGATGGGGGAGCAAAAGGGGAATTTTTAACCATATGCGACCGCTCAGTTATGTCAATAATAGCACATTTTTAGATTTTCTTTATCTTTTATAAGAATGAGAGGAGATGGGCGATCGCCTATCTCTGCGCTCGCTTTCGCCAGCGAATTTAATGCTACCGTTAAAGTAACAGACAGCAGAAGCATTGCGATCGCGCCCGTAAATTTCCGTCCCGCGTTGGCTATTTGGGTAAAGTAATAATAAATTCAGCATATTTGCCGAATTCGCTTTCGACTTGTAATTGTCCTTGATGCTGTTCGATGATAATGTTACGGGTCAGAAATAATCCCAAACCCGTCCCCTCTCCAATTGGTTTGGTTGTGAAAAAGGGCGTAAAGAGGCGATTTAGAATGTCTTCTGGAATCCCTTCACCATTATCGCGAATGCGAATTACAACCGCTTTGTCCTGGTTCTCAGTTGTTAACCACAGAGCGGGTGATTCTTCTGGTGTTTTTGCTCCATTGCCTGCTTTATATTTGGTTTCGAGAGCGTAACAAGCATTATCGATGAGATTAATAAAAGCTCGACCGAGATCCCCTTCTGCGACATTGATTAAACCAATAGAGAGATCGTATTCCGTGTGGATATTGATAAAAATGCCTTGTTTGCTGGCTTTGCGACTGTGATAGGCTAATTGAGCGGCGCGATCGAGGGCTTGATTGATATCCGTCGGGCGATGGGCATTCTGTTCGGAGCGCGCGTGCTGCATCATGCTGCGCACGATTCCCTCAACCCTCTGGCCTTGCTGGCGCACAATCTTGGCATTATTTTTTACATCGGTCAACATCTCTTGAAAATAAGCAAACTCTTCTGACGGAATGCGATCGCGTTGCTTTTCTAAGTTTTCCAAGATTTCGTCTACCAGTTCTTCCGAGGTCTCAGAACAATTGGTCACAAAATTGAGCGGATTGCGAATTTCATGGGCGACTCCCGCACTTAAGAGTCCTAATGTTGCCAATTTTTCTCGAGCGATAAGTTGCGATTGCGCATCTTTTAATTCTGCTTGACTTTCGGCGAGTTGTTCTTCTAAAGTTCCGATGTAATCCTCTTGCCGCTCTTGGTTTTCTACTTTACCGTTCGGGGCGCGATCGGATAGAGTAATGTTAGATAACTCGATGCGATGGAGAATTATTGCCGCTTGAAGGCAGAGATAATTCAGGGCTTTAAGTTGCTGTTGGGAAAATTTCGGCTTGATTTCCTTTGATTCTAAATAAATAATACCCTTAAGAGATTGTTGATAAAGAAGCGGCAAACAGGTAAAAAATAAGGGTCGATCGCTTTGAAAATATTCGTCGGTGCTGAGATTTGCCCGTGCTGGCGGATTTTCGCTAAACAGAGAAAGCTGCGTGCGGGCTACCCATTGAATTACGGATTGGGGAACGATGTGACTTTCTCCTAAAGCGCTTAAGGAAAGCGTTTCGATTTTGTTACCCTCATTTTTTATAGCGATAGACCAACCGTTATCTTCCGGTAGGAGTAAGACTCCCCGATATAGTCCGGTTTTTTCTAATACGATCTGTAAAAATCGAGCCAGCAAGCGATCGCGCTGGGTTTCTTCTGTCAGAGAGCAAAGTGCCTCCATTACACTATCGGGATTGAGAAGATCGGGAATGCCCGCATCTAGTGAAGTCATAATTTTTGAAATGATTTTACTCATAGGTGCGTTATTTTTCCTAGGGCGTTTGCCTATAAGAGGAAAGCACAAGCTGTACAATTGCTCGCACGATTATTGATTAGCCTTAATAGATATTACCTCCTATTCTTTTTAAGCGAGATCTCGGCTTCAGCGATCGCGCTAATGGCTTCGAGGCAACCAACTCGGTTATCTGGAGGGTAGATGCTAAGATTCGGGTCTATTGTATCGAATTTTTGATTTCTAGCTCTCGATACGCCCATGCCACTCAAAACCGAGATTTGCATTCAGGATAGCACCAAACCCTCTTTTTTTCTGCAAGATATTTCCCTCTATCATCTTTTACATAGAGTTTGTCTTCCACAATGAGGGAAATTGCAACGATTAAACTTTTGAAAAAAGAAAACTTAACTCCAAGAAACGCAGGACTATTCTACAATCGAACCCATGCTAACAAACAAGGTAACAATCGCGGTTATTGGGGGTGGGGCTGCCGGTTTTTTTGGTGCGGTGACGGCGGCTCGCAGCCATTCCCATGCCCGCATTCTCATTCTCGAAGCGGGGAAACAGCCTCTAGCCAAGGTTCGCATTTCTGGGGGAGGACGGTGCAACGTCACTCATAACTGTTTCGATCCGGCGTTATTGGTGAAGAATTACCCGAGGGGGAACAAGGCATTATTGGGGGCTTTCAGTCGCTTTCAACCCCGAGAGACGATCGCTTGGTTCGAGAGTCGGGGGGTTGGCTTAAAAACGGAAGCCGACGGACGCATTTTTCCAAAAAGCGATCGCTCGGAAACCATTATCGATTGTTTGTTGCGGGAAGCGGCAGAATTGGGGGTAGAGTTGCGGCGGCGATCGCCGGTGAAATCTTTGGCGCGATCGCCCGAAGGATTTGCCATAACCTTAAAAACGGGGGAAATCATAAACGCCGATCGCGTTTTGGTGGCGACGGGGAGTAGTATTTTGGGATATCGTTGGGCGAAACAGTTGGGACATGCGATCGTAACTCCCATTCCTTCTTTATTTACGTTCAAGATGGCGGATCCGCGCTTGCAGGGGTTGGCAGGGGTGAGTGTCGATCGCGCCCGAGTTCGCCTGCTCTCGGCGGGAAAACAGAAACTCGAACACACCGGACCCGTACTCGTGACCCATTGGGGGTTAAGCGGCCCGGCCATTTTGAAATTATCGGCGTGGGGGGCGAGAATACTCTGGGAACATCGCTACCATCTGGCGTTACAAGTCAATTGGCTGCCAGATGAAAATCGGGAAACGCTTTCTCAAACCTTGCTTCGGGTTAAAGCCGAACATTCCAAGCGCAAGGTTTTTAACGATTGTCCCGTAACTTTGCCGAAGCGGTTGTGGCAGAAGTTGTTAGAAGGGGCGGGTATTTCGGCAGCTAAAGTGTGGGCGGATTTGTCGAAGAAGGAGTTAAACCGGGCGATCGCGGAACTGGTGGACGGACGCTACACCATTCAAGGGAAAAATGCCTTTAAGGAGGAGTTCGTCACCTGCGGGGGGGTCAGTCTCAAGGAAGTCAATTTTAAAACAATGGAAAGCCGGAAGTGTTCGGGGTTGTATTTTGCGGGAGAAATTCTCGATATTGATGGCGTGACAGGGGGATTTAATTTCCAAAGTGCTTGGACGACGGGATGGCTGGCGGGGATGGCGATGAGGGATTAGGGGAAGTGTCGGGAGCGGGGAGAACAGTTATAAACCCCTACTCCTGTTTGCCTCATCAAAATTTCACATAGTACCCCGAATCTGTAAAGATTCAGTGAAAATGCGGAAATCGCCTCGACAGCACCCGAACCAACCGCATAAACTCAAAATAAGCCAATCGGGAATAGTCATTCTAAATTTTAGGAAAAACCATGAACGGATTAAAAATATTAGGAGCGATCGCAGGGACGACTTTTTTAAGTGCAATAGCCGTATTGGGTGCAACAACAGGCGTGGCTAGGGCTTTTACCCTCGGTGGAACGCTGAGCGAACAAGAATTCGAGAACCTAGGTGTAGAAATTCCTTGGGCAGCAGAAAGCCGCATTGGTATTTCCGGTGCAGGAGATCATGAAGTTAATATTCACGATACTGATAATGATGCCGATCGCGTTCAAGCAGAATATGATTGGGTCAATGGCGAGAGCGTTGATTTTGCTTTAGTTTTTGATAGCTTTGCTAACACGCTTACCTATACAGTAGGTGGTGTTGTCCTTGAAGAAACCCGTGTTGTCGCGGACAATTTCTCCGATCTTTATATTCGGACATCTGCTCGCACGGATGGTAGCAGCATTCTGGTAGATAACTTATTTTTAAGCGATTCTTCGATGTCGGGGAATATTAACGCGATCGCGGATTCTTCTTGTTCGGGAGGAGTGGGTTGCGGCTATTACGATTCGGAATATCTCCACATTGGCAATATTGTCGGCGATTTTACCTTGACCGGACAATCCCTAATGAGTTGGGGAGAAACTCTACCCACAAGATCTCGATTGGCCTACCAAATTAAGTTGGTTGAGGGAGATCGCAGCAATGAAGAAGTTGAAGTTCCCGAACCTGCTTCTATCTCCTTACTGTCCCTCGGTTTAGCGGGGTTATTTGCGGCAGGAAAACGCCGTAAAGCGGAGAGCGATCGCTAAGTTTCAAATTCAATCCGAGTATGGTTTTCTAGTTTCTCATCCGCTTCCAGTCATGAAAGCGGATTTTTGTTTCGCGATGGGTTTCGATCCCCCTAAATCCCCCTTAAAAAGGGGGACTTTTGAATTCTCCCTTTCTATCAAGTAAAACCTCCGAATTCTCCCCCCTTATTAAGGGGAGCTGGGGGGGATATTGTCTTAAACTGCTACCGTCGATCGCGTTTTTGCGGCCACCAGAGCAACAAAATTGGAGAGGATTTTTAACCCTGCGGTCGAAGATTTTTCCGGGTGGAATTGGACGGCGACGAGATTATCCCGGGCGATCGCGGCGGTGACTTCCTGAGAACCGTGAGTGACAGTTGCAGCGCGCATTTGCGGATCGACGGGATCGACGTAGAAGGAGTGAACGAAATAAACGTAGGGATTTTCTCCCAGTCCTTGCCAAACCCGAAGATCGGGTTGTTTAAAAGAAAGAGTATTCCAGCCCATGTGAGGGATGGTAATATCGGGTTCGGAACGGAAACGCCGCACCATTCCCGGAACGATTCCCAGTCCCGGTTCCGTCCCTTCCTCAGAGCCATCGAAGAGAATTTGCAGCCCCAAACAGATGCCAAGAAAGGGTTTTCCAATGGCGATCGCTTCTTTGATAGGTTCGACGAGATGGCGCGATCGCAGATGCTGGACGGCGGGATCGAAGGCTCCGACTCCGGGTAAAACAATAGCATCGGCTGCCGTCAAATCGGCATGAGAGTCCGTTACCGTCGTTTTTGCCCCTGCATTTTCCAGTCCCTTGCAAGCCGAGTGCAAGTTTCCCATATCGTAGTCAATCACTGCGATCGATACCATTGCCAGTTTATTGATAGAAGTGCTACGGGATCGATCGTAACTTAGATCGAAAGAAAATTGCTATACTAGCCGGGACAATCGGAAGCGGTAAGGATAATGACTATTGAAGTTGCGATCGCCATTCTCTACCAAGACGAATATTTTCTCATGCAGTTGCGAGATGATATTCCTAACATTGCCGCACCGGGCTGTTGGGGCTTTTTCGGCGGACATTTAGATCCGGGGGAAACGCCAGAAGAAGCCCTCCTGCGAGAATTAGTCGAAGAGATCGATTATAAATTTACCGAAACCCCCCTCAAATTCGGTCAATATCCCAGCGATCGCGTCATTCGCCACGTTTTCGCCGTTCCCTTACAAGTTCCCTTATCCCACTTAGAGCTAAAAGAAGGCTGGGATTTTGCCTTAGTCACTGCTGAAGAAATTCGTCAGGGAGAGCGCTTTTCTGAAATTGCCGATTCCGTTCGCCCTCTCAGTTCCGTTCACCGACAAATCCTGCTCGATTATATGGCAAAAAACTCCCTTCCTGCTCGATAGGGATTTAGGAAACTTGCCAATTCTCCCGCTTTTTGTTTGGTTCGATCGGACAGAATGCAGTCTATCATCGCTCCAGAATATGAAGAAATGTTATAAATCGAGAGGATGTGGCGATCGCGCCCGCATTTTTGCATAATTACGGTATTTCTTGTCCAAGAAGAAAATTAGGCATAGTCTCATGGACGGGTAATGACATGAAGAAAAATTGGATGGGTGAGTTAGGTCTTTTGGCATTGCTGGGATTGAGCAGTTCTCCTGCACTCGCGCAAATTGTCCCCGATCGCACGTTAGGCACGGAAAATTCGGTTATCGTCCCGGTAAACAGTCAATTAGAGCGCATTGATGGGGGTGCTTTGCGAGGGGCGAATTTATTCCACAGTTTTCGCGAATTCAATATTAGTGAGAATCACGCTGTCTATTTTAAAAATCCGGATGTAGTGAGAACGATTTTTAGTCGGGTGACGGGAAGCAATCCTTCGGAACTCTTCGGTACTTTGGGGGTTTTGGGGGATGCGGATTTAATTTTCATCAACCCCAATGGCATTATTTTCGGGGAGAATGCGAGGTTAGATATTAGTGGATCTTTTGTGGGGAGTACAGCGAGTGGTGTTGTGTTTCCCAATGGCGAAGTTTTTAGCGCGATCGCGCCGGAAGTTCCCGCGTTGGTAGTGAATGTGCCGATTTCCATCACCCTCCAATTTGAGGACGATCCGGCAAATATTGTCAGTTTGGGGAGTTTGCAGACGGGGGAAAATCTGCACTTATCGGGGGGAAACTTGGATTTGCAAGGGGAGTTAGTTGCGGGGGAAAATTTGCAGTTAGAAGCAGAGGATACAGTGAAAATTCGGGACAGTGGCGATCGGGCTTTTGTTGCGGCTGCGGGTGGGGATTTATTGGTAGAAGGAAAGGAGGGAGTTGATATTTTTGTCTTAAATCATTTGGAGAGTGGATTATTTTCCGGTGAGGATATGATGATATGGGGACAGAATACTCTCTTAAGCGGACAGTTTGTATCGCAAAGAAATTTGACATTGCGAGCAACAGATACTCTCAAAATTCGCGATACAGAAGAACATCGATTTATTGCCGCATCGGGTCAAGATTTGTTGGTGCAGGGCGATCGCTTTATTGATATTTTGGCACTCAATCATCCCGATGCTGCTTTTTGGAGTTTGGGTCAGTTAAGTTTGGTCAGTAATGGAACAATATCGGGAGATGCTCATTTTACCAGTGGGAGAACGTTCTCGGTTACTAATTTATCGGGGCAACCAACTCAGTTGATTAGTCTGTACGATCCGATTATTAGTTCGGTGGGAGATGTCGTTTTTGGAGATTATATCGGGGCTTCTCTGAAAATAGAATCAATGGGAAGTATTACAGTAGGCAATATTATAAATAATCGACCGGATACCGCTTTAACGCAAGGAACAGATCCCGATATTGAGATTTTACGTAGTTCCTCTGCTTTGATTTTACGAGCAGGAGTCAAACAATTAAGTAGTCCTCTAACTCCAGAGAATCTCCCTATTTCTTTGCCAACAAATTTACCTGTTTTCACTTCCACTACTCAGATTTACAGTAATAATTTTGAAGGAGGAGATTTGAATGGATGGTTAGGTTTAGCTATTAATGTAGGAGATTTAGAAATTGATTCTACACCGAATGGACATCAGTTTCTTGGTGACTTTGGAGAAAATGATACGATTAATCTCAATTTAAGAAATCTTCCAACTCATAACTATATTACTGTAGCCTTTGACTTATTTATCATTAAATCTTGGGATGGCGAGAATACCATATATGGACCTGATATTTGGGGACTCAGTTTGGATACAGGTCAGACTCTATTATTAACAACATTTAGCAATGAAACATTTCCAAGTTACTTTAGCTCTAATCCTCAATCGTATCCTTTGCCTTACAATTCTCAAAATCCTGCAAACAATACTCCTCGTAGTGGTGCATCACAAAATAACTATTTAGGTTATAAATTTGGAGGAACAGGCAGAGACTCACTCTATAGTTTACAATATTCTTTCCCACACTCACAAGATTCTTTGGGTCTAAACTTTTCTAGTCTTGGTCTTCAAGGAATGGATGATGAAAGTTGGGGCTTAGATAATGTTACCGTTCAAATCCACAATGCTGTTGGAAATCATTTAGATGCTTCTAATTACCCCATCGTATCATCTGGAACTGTATCACAAGGGGACATTACAGCAAGAAATCTTCGGACTGCTGGTGGCCCGATTATTTTATCTGCAACTGGTAATATAAACGCTAATCACTCCATCATTTCAGAAGGAGGTAACATTAAGATACAAGCTGATGGAGATATTGTTACTCATGCAATCTCATCCAGTGGTGGAAGCATAAATCTAAATAGTGGTGGAATTATCGATACAACTAGAGGCGAACTCAATTCTTTTGCTGTTAACAATGGTGGAAATATAACACTAATTGCAGAAGGAAACATTAGCACTGGTCAGATTACTTCATCAGGAGATCGTGGTGCAGGACATATAAGACTAAAAACTAATGGTGATATTTTGATTAATAATGTCCAAATCCGTAGTGATGCCGTCTTTTCTGGAGAAACAGGAAACATCGATCTAGAAGCAAACTCTGTTTTTTTAAGTAATGGGGGTCGAATTATCAATGGTAGCGAACGAGGGATTGCTACTGGAGGACATATAACCATAAATGCCCGAGACTTAGTTGAAATCAATGGGTTTTCTCCGGGTACTCAAGATATCAGTATAGTATCTACTGGTAGTAGCTCATTAGCCCCTAAAAATTCAGGAAATTTGCAAATTAATACAAGACGCTTGGTTATTAAGAATCGAGGAGTAGTAACGACCGGAACATCAGGTATAGGTCGAGGAGGAGACTTAATCATTAACGCTTCTGAATCAGTTGAATTAATAGGAGCAGATGTAGATCTGTTAGTACCCAGTGGTTTATCCTCTGATACAGTTGGAGAGGGAAACGCAGGAGATTTGCGCGTTAATACTAGAAGATTGATAGCACGAGATGGAGCTGCAATATCTGCTTCTTCTTTTGGTCAAGGAAAAGGAGGGGATTTAATTATCAACGCTTCTGAATCTGTTCAGTTAAGCGGTACATCAACCAATGGTTTTTCTAGTGGGGTGTACAATCAAGCATTTGCTGATGGAGAAGCCGGAAGTTTAACAATTAATACTTCAGATTTAATTGTTCAAAATGAAGCCCAAGTGACAACTGCTTCTCGTACAGTAGACGATTCAAATGTCCCAATTATCTTAGATCCAAGTTCCTTTCCTGTTCCCATACCAACTGTTCCCGATCGCGCTTCTGGAAACTCTGGCAATATTGACATTAATGCCAATTCAATTTTACTGAACAACGAAGGTTCGATAACAGCCCAAACCGATAGTACGGGAGATGCAGGCGAAATCAATATCAATTCCTCTCAATTGAATATTTTAGGAGATTCTCAAATTGCCGCTTTTACTGATAATATTGGGGATGGAGGAAGTATAAAAATTAGCTCCTCAAATAGCATTATACTGGGGGGAAACAGTCAACTCTCTGTCGAAACCAGTAGTGCGGGAAAAGCAGGCAATATGACCTTGACTGCCCCTCACCTAATCGTACAAGAAACTGCCAGTATTACCGCGACTGCAACCGCAACCGCAACCCCTCAAGAAGAAGGGGGAAGTATTAATATTAATTCCGCACAGATAGACCTTGCAGGGACAATGGGAATATTTGCTGAAACCCAAGGACAAGTCCCCGCAGGTACCCTAACCCTACAACCCCATGACAATCAAGCCAATCTCGATATAAACTTCCAACAAGGAGCGCAAATCTCAGCCTCAACTTCTGGAAGCGGTCAAGGGGGAAACTTGAGAGTCATTGCACCCCAAACCATTGATATTAGCGGTAATGGTATGCTAGCAGTGGAAACTCGCAGCACGGGAAACGCAGGAAATATCGAAGTGCGATCGCAAAACCTCAATCTCTCCAATGGGGCGCAAATCTCTGCATCAACATTAGGAAGCGGTCGCGGTGGTAATGTTAACCTCTTGATTGAAAATAGCATTCAAGCGATCGGAGAAAATACAGGAATTTTTGCTAGTACGGGTTCTAACTCCATCGGAAACGGCGGCGATATCAACATCCAAACCAACACTCTTTCTTGGGGAGATAACGCAACTATCAACGTTAACAGCCAAGGACAGGGAACTGGAGGGGATATCGAAGTCCGATCGCGTCGGATCGATCTCGACAATAGCAGCATCTCCGCCGAAACCCTCAGCACTCAAGGCGGTGATATTGAGCTTACCGTAGAAGACCTGTTAATGATGCGCAACGAAAGTCAAATTTCTACCACCGCCGGCACCGCCCGAGCCGGGGGAAATGGCGGTAATATTACCATTAACGCTGAAAATGGCTTTCTTGTCGGACCACCCCAAGAAAACAACGATATCACTGCTAACGCTTTTGAGGGGAACGGCGGACGCATCGATATTACCGCACAGGACATTTTTGGTTTAGAATTTCGCGACGAACTCACAGAAAATAGCGATATTACCGCCAGTTCTGAATTCGGTCTCGATGGAACTGTCAATATCAATACCCTCGATGTCGATCCTGCTAATGGTTTGAGTGACTTACCCGAACAACCCGCAGAACCTCAAGTCCGTCAGGGGTGTTCTAAAGGCGGTGCAAACTCTTCCTCTCTCCACGTCGTCGGGATCGGTGGTTCTCCCGATAACCCGGACGATCTGCTAACTGGAGAGATTCTCGGTGAGTGGATTTCTTTGGATACTGAAGAAATGAGTGCAGACGAACCCCTTGACGAATTGAGCCGAGGAGATGAAGATGATACCTCCCAACCTTTACAATTAGCCTGTGCGTCTAGTTTCTAAGCGATCGCCTCCAACACTAAATCCACTAATTTTACCAATTTAGCGGGGTCGCAATGGGGATATAATTTCCTTACCGGAACTTGTCCGACCAAACGGGTTAAACTGGCGAATTCTGCCTTTCGTAGATTGCGATCGAGGAGATAATTCGTAGAAGTATTGGCAATGAGGGCGATCGCAGCTTCTTGTTGAGATATTGACTCAATTCTGGGGGCATTTTCTCCTTGTCTCCCCTGCAACAGATAAATTTGCGCTAGAGGTAATGGAGAAGATTGAAAGGTATATTTTTCCTGCGTTAAATCGAGGTAACGTTTGTCCCATGTCGGATTGCTGGGAACAATGGCGGGCAAGCGATCGCGACTCCCATAAAGGAAGTCCACGGATTCCGGCCACAACCGCAAGCGAGGGTAAGCAGGACGCACGTAGGGGGCGTTTTCTTGCCAATCTAGGGCTACGACATCATCGGACAGTACCGGATATCCTTGTTGAGCAAAAGCTGCCGCCGTCGTCGATTTTCCCGCCCCTGCGATCCCAACAAAGGCGATTGCCCTACCTTCAACAGCGATCGCGCTGGCGTGCAGACACAGAACCTTTTGCCAGCGCAGAACAAAAGCCAGAACGGGTCCTAATAGATAAGTTGCTGCATCCTCTAAAGTGAGAGAATTCGGCCACTGAACCCATATTTTTAAAGGCGATCGCTGAAGAAAAAATTCTGTTGCATCCCCATACCGCCAATGTAGACCAATTTCTCTTCCCCAATAAAAGCATTGCCAAACTTGCAAATTCGGCTTTTCCATCTCAGAATAAGACGCGCTAACATACCATTGTTCCTTATGAAATTGGTGCAATGGCGGAAGATTGCTTAATTGCACCTCGACAGGTCGAAAGGGTTTGACACGAGTGTCTAGTTTTTTGAGAGGAATCAAACCGGGAAGGGGAAGATTGACCAAGAGCGTCAAACCGCAAACTCGATAGATAAATGTCTCGCGATCGCTTGCCAATTTCCCATCCCCTCCCGTTAATTGGTTTTATTGGGCGTGACACCATTCATCCCCGCACCATCGGAAGAAATCCCCTCAACCGCAACGTTCTGGGTTAGTGTTTTGATATCTCCATAAAGTCTTAATTGAGGCTTGTGATAGGCGCGTTTAGGATTTTGGCTTGACATAATGCTTACTCCGTAAAAATTCTCCTGCATCCGTATTAGCAGATATTATCTGGTTTTGGAAGAGAAAAATCGCTACTTCGATCGGGGTATTTGAGCGCGTGACATTTTTTTTATTGCTGCTCTTCCTCTACATTGGCGACAGATGTGAAAGAAAGTGCGTCCATTTAATGTCCGCTATATTGCCGCAAACGCCCTTTTATCAAGCCGATCGGGTTCATTAATTCGTTTTATTCGGAACGACATCCATCCCGGCACCATCAGCACTTCCTTCGATATCTGCAACATTTTGAGTCAGGGTTTTGATATCTCCATAAAGTCTTAATTGAGGTTTGCAATAGGGGGACTTGAAATTTGATCGATTGAGCATGACTATCCACTCCGCAAAAATTTTTCTGTATCTCTATTATATTATTGTTTTTATTTCAGAATAGAAAAATATTGACTTTCCCGAAGGAATTTTGGAACGTAACTACCATCCCAGAAAGTCGCCCTGAAGACCTAGAGCGATCGCCGTGCTTTTCAAAATTGCCGCAACCAACGTCCCAAACCGAGAGGGCGCAAACTGCACCATGCCCGATAAACACCCAAGGGTTCTCGGCGAGTTACCTGCAAAAGTCGTTCTATATCGACATAATTCGCGATCGCCTCATCATCTTTCAATTCATCCCAAGGTCGCAAACCTGCTTGCAAAAAGGTATAAAACGGGTGTCCGGCGAGAGGAGCTTTCGGGCGGTATTCGATCGCCTCGGGCAAACAATGGCGATCGCCCTGCTTTCTGCGCCAAGAGAGGGTAGCCCGCGCTAATTCCTTCTTAACAAACCACGGAAACGGGGGAAAAGTCAGCAAATGATTCAATAAGCGAATGTCCAAAAACGGAAAATAGACTTCGAGGGGAAAGCGCGTCACCCCCGGATCCGACATTTCAAAATTGACCATCCACAGGGGTTGGAGTAAATCTCGATAGGCTCTGGGGCGAAAGGGGTGGGGGGAAGATTCCGGAGTTTGCATCACTCGCCAGCGATCGCGCAACTGCAAGCGCTTCTCAAAACCGCGATCGAACCACTCGGGATAGCCATCATCCTCATTTTTAGAGCCTTTCCAGTTTCTCAATTGCCCTAAAAGTCCCGTTCCCCACGAAGGCCGCACATTTCTCGCCATGCAATGGGCCAAATCCGCCCATAATTCCCAAATCGGCACTTTTCCCCAGACATCCATCACTTTTGAGGCTCTCAGAATCTCATCACCTCCTTGACCGTATAAACCAATGCGACTGTGGGCGGCAATTTGTCGGTATTGATGTTCGTTTTGCAAGGGAAAGGTGTTGAGACTGGGTTCGGGGGTTTGTAGGTGAGGCAGTTCCCAGCCTTGAAAAAGTTGGTAATCGTCGGCAATGAGAAAATGCAGGGGCATTCCGAGGGCATCGGCGGCAATTTGAGCGTATTTTTCCTCGCGATCGGGAATGCGATCGCGATAAATGACGGAAAATCCCTGCAAGTCGAGGGGAAAATTATCCTTTTGGGCGACATCGAGGGCAGTGGCGGCAATACTGGTAGAATCGAGACCGCCGCTAAAAAAGATGCCGATTTTTTCTTGTCGCAGGCGATCGCGCACGGCTTGGTCTAATAAACTTTGGAACTCTTCAATATAAGTATTTGCATTCTTATATCTCTGCATTTCCGGCACCGGAAGCGTCCAATAACGGCGCAAAACGCAACGATCCGCCGTCACACTCAAACAATGACCTCCCGGTAAGCGTTGGATATCTGCAAAGGTCGTCGTTGCGGGGTTACGATTAAAGCCACACAGCAGAAAATCCGCGATCGCCTCCTCATTCAAGTCGGCCGAGACCTCCGGATGCAGGCGCAAGCTGTTGAGGGTATTGCTAAAGAGAAAAACATTACCCAGATCGGCATAAAAAAAGGGTTTGACTCCCAAGCGATCGCGGGCGCAGAATAATTTTTGTTCGCGATCGTCCCAAAGCGCAAAAGCAAAGATACCGATTAAATGCTGCAAGCACTCTTCCTCCCAAATGAGATAGGCGTGGAGGAGGAGGAGAACATCGGGATCGCAATCGGCGATCGCGCAGCCTTTGGCTCGTAATTTAGCAATCAATTCCTTGCGTCCGTCAAGGCGAAGATCGGCAGTAATGCAGGTTTTCCCATCAAGAGTAAGCGGTTGTCGTTCCGCAAGGGACTCATCGGCGCTTATCAAGAGAGTATGCCCCAAGCCCACGCGATCGTTCTGCCAACTCCCCCGACCATCCGGCCCGCGATCGGCCAGAAAATCCCCGATCGTTTGCCAGAGCTTATCATTAATTGGCTGGCGATCGCGCCGAAAAATCCCCCAAATTCCACTCATAGAACCGATCCCAATAACAACACCAACCCATAACTAATAATCAATAGCAACCCACCCCCCAGCCCCCTCCCAAGAGGGGAAGCCGGAATGTAACCAATAATCAGTTAAAGAAATTCCGCCAGAAAGTCCAAGCTACTATCATCGAAAAGATCGAAAGGATCGTCTCCCCAAACGGGTTCGGGCCAGAGTAACGCCAATGCCATCGAAACATCTTCCTCGATCGCCTCGATATCATCTTGCTCGAAAAGTTTGGCTAAGGCACTGAGATCGCGAGTTCTCAAGGGCATTAACTGAGCGCCGTGATATTCTCCATCCGAAAGGGTTTGCTCTGTGTGCCAAGGGGGTTGCAATAGTTTTTTGGCGGCGCGTCTGGCTTCTACTTTTGCGCTCAGACGAATGAGATCCGCAGGAAAAGCACTGGTTTGGGGACTGGGGGAAGAAACTGGCATGAGTTCAAGTAGAAGCAGCAAAAATTCGTAAGAAAGAGGGGTTTAATTGAAAACGAGCGCGGACGCTTACGCCATTTGGCTGAATTTGGTTGCGCTATATACTATTATGCCCGCCCATTCCCGAAACAACGCGAGAGCGAAAAGGGGATATGATTTCCAAGAGACTGATTTGCGTTGCCGATCGCTCTTCCCATCTAGTTTAAACTTTTTATTGGATGGAGAAAAAAAATATTGAGAAATCCTCAAATGATTCGCAGTGCACCTCAAACCTCAATCGCTAATCGCGATCGCTTCTTGCAAAGTATTGCCGATCTGTCGGCGATCGGCCGTCTGCCTCAAGGGGGTGTACGCCGCATTGCCTATACCCCCGAAGACATTCAAGGGCGCGATCGGGTGTGCAAATGGATGCAAGAAGCAGGCATGACAGTGCGGATCGATGCGGCAGGCAATATCATCGGCCGATATGAGGGCAAATTCCCCCAACTGCCCATTTTAGCAACCGGATCCCATCTCGATACCGTGCCGAGTGGCGGACGTTACGATGGGGCGTTGGGGGTACTGGCCGGGTTAGAAGTGGTGCGAAGATTACAAGACCAAAACTTACGATTCGATCGCCCTTTTGAGGTCATTGTCTTTACCGACGAAGAAAGCAGCACGATCGGTTCCAAAGGGATGTCCGGTCGTGTTGTCAGCGATCCCGAATATTATCGCCGTCCTGATGGTACGAGTATTCAAACTTGCCTGCAACGCATGGGGGGAAATTGGGATGCGATCGCCACGGCCAAGCGCCAAGTGGGAGAAATTGCCGCCTTTATCGAGTTGCACGTGGAACAAGGTCCGGTTTTAGAATCCATGCACACAGAAATCGGCATTGTCGAAGGAATTGTCGGTCAGAGACGCTTTAAAATCTTGGTCGAAGGCAGTGCCAACCATGCCGGAACTACCCCCATGTCTATGCGGCAAGATGCCCTTGTTGCCGCTTCTAAGGTGGTTTTAGCCGTCAATGCGTTGGGCAATACTCCAGGACAGCAGGTGGCAACTGTGGGACAATTGCAAGTGTATCCCAATGCCGCCAATGTCGTCCCCGGCAAGGTGGAAATGAGCTTAGATATTCGCGATCTCGATCGCCAGCATCTCGATCGCATCCTAGAACAATTGCGCCAGCAGTTAGAAGAGATCGCCCTTGCCACGGATACTAAAATTCAGATTGCACCCCAATTACACCTCGAACCTGCCCTCGCCGCACCCCATATCCGGCAAGCGATCGCCCGGGCTTGTGAAAACGGAGGATTGAGTTATACCCACCTTCCCAGTCGTGCCAGTCACGACGCACAGGAAATGGCCAATATTACCGACATGGGAATGATTTTCGTCCCTTCTTCTGGCGGGATCAGCCATACTGAAACAGAACATACATCTCCCGAAGAATGCCTGCGCGGTGTCAATATCTTATGGGATACCCTGTGGCAATTGGATCGGTATTATGGGAGATAATTTTTCGGATGCAAGGGCGATCGGCGTGTAGAGTTGAAAAGAGACCGCGCTTTTTTCTTCCGTGCATGAAACTTTGGCACAAATGGCTGCAACGATCCCGGCAATGGCGAATTCGCCACAAAATCGGCTATGGCTATTTTCTCTCCATTTCTTTAGGATTTGCCGGAACTCTCGCGGGTTTACTGGTCGCAGACTATTATCAAGGGCAAAGCGTAATACAATTAGCCGATGCGAATATTCAATCGGAACTCTTGGTTCGCTTTCAAATTGAAGCCGAAAGAATGCAGTTGACCCTCGCTTCTCTCGATTTATCCCTCAATAATAATAATCTCCTCGCCCAACGATGGGAACAATTAGAACTCACTCAGAATATACTGAAATCGTTACAACAAAAACTAGAGGCTTTTCTTAAGAGCGATCCGGCTTGGTTGGCAGGCGATCGCGAAAGTATAGAGAGAACCATTCAAGGCTATAACCGCGCGCTGCAAAACTATTTTCAAAATGTTGAAACTATCTTTGCAACAGAATTCCAATCTTCGCAAACTTTAGAAAATAATATACTCTTTCAGAGATTACAACAAGTCAAAAACTCAAAATCCGTGCAAAGTTTAGAGCAGTTCTCCTCTGACTTGGATCTACTGATTGAAACGGCTCAAAAACAAGCGCGAGAAGCAGAAATTGAGGTAGAAAATGCCCAAGGACTGGAAAAAGCAATCATTATTTTCAGTAGCCTATTAGCTGTTGCAATTGCTGGGTGGATTGCTTGGAGAACCACCAATGCGATTGTAACTCCCCTCGAAAGTTTAACTCATACGGCTCGGCAAATTGCCCGGGAGGAAGATTTTACATTACGAACTGACGTGCGGACTGAAGATGAACTCGGTTCTCTGGCGACTTCTTTAAATTTATTAATTGAAACCGTTGCTCAAAGAACCACAGATTTACTCGCTGCTAAAGAAGCGGCGGAAGTTGCCAACAAAGCAAAGAGTGCATTTTTAGCCACCATGAGTCACGAATTGCGAACGCCTTTAAATGCAATTTTAGGCTTTTCCCAATTACTCGCCCAAGAAAAAATCTTAACAGAAGAACAACAAAAAAATATCGATATTATTAATCGCAGCGGCGAACATTTACTAATATTAATAAATGATATTTTGAATTTATCTAAAGCTGAGGCAGGAAAGCTCGTTTTGATAAATAATGATTTTAATTTGCTGAATTTAGTCGCTACTTTAGAGGGAATGTTTTCTTTACAAGCCAAACATAAAAATTTGTATTTAAGGATTGAAATTGGTTCGCAAGTTCCTCCATATATTCGCACGGACGACAGTAAATTACGACAAATCTTAATTAACCTGTTAAGTAATGCGCTTAAATTCACAGAACAAGGAGGGATAACGTTAAGGGTTGCGCATCAGCGATGCACTGAGCTTGCCGAAGTGTCACCAGTCACCAGTCACCAGCGATGCGACCCCGCGTCGGCGAAAGACGCAAGGGAACGCGCATCAAGACAGTCACCAATTACCACTCCCCTAACCCCCCTTAGTAAGGAGGGAAAAGAAGAGATAACAAATAACAAACAACAAACAACAACCCACCCCCTAACTCCCTCTTGGGAGGGGGGAAATAAGAGAGGAGAAATCGATAACCAAAAATTAATTTTTGAAATTGAAGATACGGGATTGGGGATTGCACCCGCAGAAATAGAAAAATTATTTGATGCGTTTACGCAAACTGAAACAGGAAAAAAATTGCAACAGGGGACGGGATTGGGATTGGCGATTTCTCGTCAGTTTGTAGAGTTTATGGGGGGGAAAATTGAGGTGCGCAGTACGGTCGATCGCGGGACAATTTTTACCTTTAGTCTTCCGGTGGAAGTTGTCGATCGCCCTCCCGAAGAAGAGGAAAGCTCCAGCGAAATAGAATTTGCTCCGAGTGGCGAACCCGAGGCGCGATCGCTTTCTCCCGAATTGTTCAAAAGCATACCGGATCTGTGGAGGAAACAGCTTTATCTGGCTGCGAGTACCGCCGATATGGAAGACATCGAACAACTCATCAGCCAGATTCGAGAATCCCACGGGGAGTTAGCCGAAACTTTAACGCAGATACTCGAAGAATTCCGCTTTGATACGATTATTGAGGTCTTGGAACAAATCGATCGCAATTATGCCCAACAGTTGGAAGATTAGGCCACAATTCGCCCATCTGGGAGGGTCGCACCGCTTAAATTTGCCCCTGTCAGCTTGACAAACCAGCGATCGCCGGTTCCCATTTTGGCATTTTTTAAATTCGCCCCCCGCAAGTCCGCCCCGCTAAAATCCGCACCGATTAAGTTTGCCCCTTCTAAATTGGCATTCTTGAGATTGGCCTGCAATAAATTAGCTCGAAATAAGTTGGCATTCTGTAAATTTGCCCCCTCAAAATTAGTCCCGTGTAAAAATCCGTCGCTTAAATTAGCTCCTGTTAAATTCGCCGCTTGTAAATTTCTGCCTGCAAGGTCTTTTTCCTTCAAATTTGCCCCTTGTAAATCGGCTCCGACAAAATCGGAGAAAGCGGGTCGTTTATATCGCTCTCGCGGCGATCGCTCGGACGAGGAAGATGAAGAGGATGGAGATGGAGAAGAGGATGGAGATGGAGAAGAGGATGGAGATGCCGTCTGCTCTCGATAAGAGCGAGGTTCGGCAGTTTGATAGACGCGATCGCGATTGTAGGGAGCGTTATTTTGATACGTATTATTGGTTTCATAGCAAGCATAGCTATTATCACTGCGATTGCTGGCAGCATAAGGATATGGCGAAGTTTTTGGGCGGACATCGCGACTGTTACGATCCCCTCCGCGAGATCCGTGAGCACCGTAGTTCCCGCTTTCTCTCACAGGATAATTGCGATGGCTGCGATAGGGAGAGCGATCGCGGGAAGGCGATGGCGGCGTGCTGCGGCGTTTGGGGGAGATCGAGCGCAAATAATCTCGCGCTTCATTAATTTCCTTGATTTTCCCTTCCGCCCTCTCGAGTAAGGCGGGATTGTCTTTCGGTTGGCGATCGGGATGCCAAAGAAAAGCCAAGTTCTTATAGGCTTGGTTCACCTCTTCCCAAGAGGCACCCGGTTGCAATCCCAACACGCGGTAGTGGTGATCCCGATTTTTTTTCATAAGCGGCTCTTATAGGGAATTAGTTTCTCAGCTTATCAAAATTGGCAGGTGAGTGGAAGAATTCTAATAAATTCCTTAGAAAGCGCTCTCAATTCTCGCAACATCTCCCGCAAGAGAGCCAAACCCTGTTCAACACGAACCAAATTTGCAAAAGTCCTCCCCTGTTTGCGAAGCGATCGCCTAAAATTGATTGCAGATTTTCGCGATCGTATTTTTATGAGTATCAATGCCGAATCCTCAGACTCGTTTCCCACGAATGCCAATCCCTCCAGCGAATTAACACCCAGCAATACTCGCGAAACAATCTCGGGGTCTTTGGTTGTTTCTCAGCAAGAGAAAAAAGTGCTCGCGGGATTAACGGCAGATGCTTACGAACATCCCTTCGATCGCAAAGCCCTCGAATCTTTACAGAAAATGCCCGGCATGGCATTATTTTTCAAAAAGATTAACGAATACGGCATCGATCGCCAATTGAGATTGCAGCACGCCGGCAGCTATTTCCGAGTCACCTCCCGCAGTTTCCCTGACTTTTACGAACTCTTCACGCAGGCTTGCCAAATCCTCGAAATATTGCCCATTCCAGATGTTTATTTATTTCGAGGTTTGCGAGATTCTTATACCATCGGCGTAGAAAAACCCATTCTTTGTTTTGGCATGAACGTGCTTGAATCTTTTGACTCGGAAGAGTTACTTTATATCATCGGTCACGAACTTGCCCACATAAAAAGCCAGCACCTATTATATCATCAAACGGCAACGATTTTACCCACTTTAGGCACATTATTAAATCGCACGACTATGGGAATTAGCGGTTTAGCCACCAGTGGGATTCAATTAGGTTTGTACAATTGGGTCATGATGGCCACCTTAACTGCCGATCGCGCTGGCTTATTAACCTGTCAAAATATTAGAGCGGCAATAACCAGTTTAATGCAGTTTTCTGGCGTTTCCAAACGTTATATTACTCCGGTATTGGTTGAAGATTTTGTCGAGCAGGCTCGGGAATTTGAAGAAAGTTTTGGTAATTTTAATGCCTTTTCTAAGATGTTCAGTTTTATGAACGATGAAATGTATCCTTGGGCAGTGATGCGAACTTCAGAACTTTTAAAGTGGTATAAATCTGGAGAATACGAAGCGCTTCTGCACGAAACCAGTTTTTCCGATCTGAAACCTACAGAGGAATGGGGCTTTCTTTCTTCATGGTAAGCCGATTTCAATGAACAGCGATCGGGAGGAGAAAGATTGCTTCTTTGAGTTTAGGGCGATCCTGCGTTTTTTATCCTTTCTCAAAAGAAATTAATAAGGGTATAATAGTCTATCCATACTGACAAGTTTGAAGGATTTTCGTCCTGTATTGCCGTTAAAATAATGGAATAGGGTAGACAAAGCGAGTAGAGGTTTAATGAATCGGATGAAGCCCCCTAAAATCAACCCGAAACAATTTAACAATTACTCAAAGCAAGAATTGGCGCATTATATCGAAGTTCTCGAACAAGAATTAGAAGAGGCTAACGAAAAAAACACCGAACTTGAATTATTGTCAGAAACGATCACAGAACTCACAACAGGGCTAGAAAACGAACTTCACGAAAAAAATACTGAACTTGAACTACTCTTAGAAACCGTCACCGAACTGACGACAGGACTAGAAAATGAACTGCATCAACGCAATAAGGAAATGAAGAATTATATCAAGCAAGTTGAGCTTGTGACTAAAGCGGCAGTTGCTGTAGAAAATGATACCTTTCAATCTCAATGTTTGGATGATGTTGCCGAGCGAGATGATAGTTTGGGGACATTAGCACGGGTTTTTCAAAATATGGCAAAGAATCTCAAGAATCGAGAAAAACAATTAGCAGATGCGAAAGAACAACTTGAAGTAGTTTTAAATGCGGTTCCCGGGCCGATTTCTTGGATTGATGCGAATGGATTTTATATCGGAGTCAATCAGCATTTAGCCCAAACTTTAAAGGTATCACCCGATAATTTTGTTGGTAATCGATTGGATTTTTTAGAAAATTCACCGGAGTTTTCAAATTTTATTAATGGCTTTATCAATAGTTCCCAAAATTCAGTCTCAAAAGAAGTGGTCATTTCGATTGAAGATGAAAAGCGCTATTATTTAATGGTTGCTCAAAAGTATAATCGAGGCAATGCTTTAGTTTCGGTTGGGATTGATATTACCCAAAGAAGAAAAGCACAACAGGCTTTAGAAACAGAACGGAACTCGTTTGCTCGTTTTGTACCTGCGGAATATCTTCAGTTTTTAGGCAGGGAGAGTATTGTTAATATTCAACTTGGCGATCATATCCGCAGAGAAAGCGCCATTCTATTTTCCGATATTCGCTCTTTCACATCGTTGGCAGAAACGATGAATCCTCAAGAAATTTTTAATTTTGTCAACAGTTATTTGGGTCGCGTCTCTCCTGCAATTCGCGATCGCAATGGGTTTATTATGAAATATATCGGTGATAGTATTATGGCGGCATTTCCCGAGGGCGCAACCGATGCAGTAAACGCTGGAATTGACCATCTCCATCGTGTTAAAGAATATAATCAACGTAGAAAAAAATCAGGATATATTCCCATAAAAATAGGGATTGGCATTCACATCGGTCGCATTATGGTGGGGATTATTGGAGAACCTCAACGACTGCAAGGAGATGCTCTATCCGACAGTGTTAATTTGGCATCCCGTTTGGAAGGTTTAACCAAAATTTACGGCGCATCTATATTGATTTCCGATTCAGTTTTAGCTCAACTCGAAAACCGCGATCGCTATCAGATTCGCTTTCTCGATCGCGTCACGGTGAAAGGTAGAAAAAATTCCATCGATCTCTATGAAGTCTTAAATGGAACGGATGCGAGAATCATTGACTTAAAATTAAAAACCCAAGCAGATTTCCAGCAAGCGATCGCATTATATCAACAGGGTAAATGGATGACAGCTCGAGCTTACTTTCAAAAAGTGCTCAATGTGAATGACACCGATCGCGCGGCCTTACTCTATCAAGAACGAATCAAAGAGCTTATTCCTCAAGTCCGTCCTGATAAGTGGGATGGAATTTGGCATTTTACCCAGAAGTAACTATTGAAAATAGTCTATAACCTCTGGTTGAAGCAAGAGGAAGTCAATCTTAAACGATCCTTTTTCAGTTGCGATCGTCTCCCTTAACTTTATTCTCCACCTTTGAATTCTAAAGTCAAACGCTTTGGCAATAACTTTGTTAAGTTCTGTAAAGATTTGGACTGCCACGGTATTTCATTAGAACCTGAAACAAAGACTTCAATCCCTTTTTTCTTGCGCAAACCCAATACAAACTTGGACAGCATACTAATTCCCGAACTATTACAAAATTCTAACTCTTCTAAATTCAAAGTTATGGTAGCGGGTTGTGCTTCGACAATATCATTCAGTAGATTTTTAATAGGTTCGTATTCGCTTGCTCCTCCCAAAGCTAATTCTCCCTTAAAATAAATTGTGATTGTTTCTGCGTCGTAACTGACTTCATATTCGTCATCTTCCCCGATAATATTTTTAAGTTCTTTAATTTCTTCTGGCATGATTAAGTCTCCTTGATTGAGTAGGTCAAAAAATCTGTAGCCTATCGATTCGCAAAATCTTGCAGAATCTGCGCGAATTATACAACAGGTTACAATAGAACGAGAGAGAATGAAAAAGTGCGGTTAACAATAGATAACTAGATAGATAACTAAACCGATAGCTAGACTGGAATTTGAGCCATCGTCGTTACCGTGTACATCAAAGGATGACCCGGAATAGTATCGAACTTCCAGCCGAGTTTAGCTTCGTGATCGTTAATCATGGTAATTAAACCCAAACCCGATGCGTCTGAATTTTCATCTTCAGCACTTTGTTCGATTTGACGGATGTAAAGTTCATCTAGATCGATTTCAATTAAATCTTTAATAAAGGCTTTGAATTTACTCACCCCTTCAGTATTGATAGAGTTGGTCACAAAAAGAATGACTTTGACATCTGGATCTTCTACAAAATAAATACCAAAACGCACGCGATAATCAACTTTGTCGTTATTGTGAAATTTCATTGCATTTTCTAATAATTCATTTGCCACATAAGTCACTGCACCTTTGGTATGTTTTTTCCGACGAGGTGTATTAGGATCGTCTTCGCTAAACGGAAAAAAAGTAGATAAATAATCGGCAACAAAATGTGCGGATAAACGATTATTACGCCAGCGTTGTTTGATCGGACGAGAACTGGGAGAAAAACTTAATTCTAAAGAATCGCTTTCGCGATCGGGTTCGGGAAAATTTTCAAGGAAATCACCAAAAAATTCAGGTGTTTTGGTTTCAGACATTTTTGTTTAACCTCTTTTTATCGAGCGTTTTTAGATGCTCGCAAAACGATGATACCAATTATTTTTTAACCCCTGATTCTCAACTCTATGCTAACATCTATTCCCAGCAATGGCAATAAATTTACTTTTGTTTTAGAACCAACAAAGTAATATCATCAAAGACTTTTTGTTCGCCAATATGTTGATAAACATCTTGAATAACAGCTTGTTTGATCTCTTCTGCCGATCGCTGCCAATGGCGGGAGACTTCCTCACAAAGTCGTTCGATCCCATATTGTTTTTTATTCATATTTTTAGCTTCAGTAATTCCATCAGTATAGAGAACAATTCCATCACCGGAACTTAACTCAAAATAATGACGATCGATTAGATCGGTAATATCATCGTGAAGTCCGATTGGAAAGCCTAAATTCATGGTATCAATGCGTTCGATCTGTCCGCCATCGCGGAACACAATGGCTTCCTCATGCTGTCCGCTAATACTCACCTGACCATTAGAATAATTCAAAATAGCAAGGGTAAGATTTTTTTCCGATTCCATGCGTTGAATATTATCAAAAATGGCTTGATTGAGAGTATCTAAGAATCGTACTGGATCTTGTTCTTGTATGCTTTGTAACGTCCGGACTGCAGTTTGCGTCATCACCATTAAAATGCCACTTTCCAAACCATGACCCGTAACATCGCCGATCGCGATCGTGACGATCCCATTGGTATATAAAACATCGTAATAATCTCCCCCGACCTCATCAGCAGGTTCCATAAAGCCGGCAATATCTAAATCTTTAATTTTTTTTAATTCTTCTGATTTTGGTAGGATCAACTGCTGCATTTCCTTAAGGAGGTCGAGTTGGGCACCCATGCGCAAATTTTCTTGTTTCAGTTGAGTATTGAGAGATGACATTCTCTCTTTCAGTAATGTTGTTTGCTTTAAATCGTTCAAAGAATTCAATAATTTTTGATTATTGTCCTCTAATTCAAGCATCAACTCATTACGACTTTGTTCTTGGATTAAATTTTGTAACTTTTCGACGAGAGAATTAGGAGGGAAGCGAGAATAGTCGAGCCATAAAATACTTTGCAGGCGATACCAGCCATTTTCTAGAGATAGAGAACGGACTTCATGAAAAAATGAGCAAAGAAAGTCCGCACGAGGTAAAGATTCTCGTGCCATGAAGACAACGGAAAACGCAATCCCACCACCCTCTTTAAAAAGTTCAAATTCTAATTGAGAATCACTCGAAGAATGATAAAGCGATCGCCCCATTTGTGAAGTCGCACTGGCAATACGCACGGCTAAAATAGGGTCTTTAGTTAGTAATTTTATAGCCTGAAGTATTTTTTTTCGTATCTCAACAATGGTATCTTGATAGGTGAGAGAAATTGTACCGAGGGGAATCATTTTTTGTACCTTAAAACAATACAAGTGGCATCATCGTAAACTTTTTCAAAACGACGCACGATATTGCGAACGATGACAGGAGGACTCTCATAGATAATTTGGGGATAATCATCCAAATCAAAACGATCTTTGATACCGTCGGTATAGAGAATAAGGGTATCGGATACGCTTAAAGAGAGTTTTTGTTCCACAGGGGTTCGCATATGACTGCCAACAATTCCATCGGTAGAATAAAGCCGTCGCGATCGCTTTCCCAAAATGCGAATCACGGTATTACCGACACCGCAGTAAAATAGCTCTTTCTGTTCGACATTCAGCACCGCTAAACCAACAGCAGCACCGATCGTTCCCTGACAGCATTCATGCAGTTTTAACAAGGTTTCCGAAACGTCATTCGTCCAGTTTTCTTGTAAAAATGCTTCAATTTGTTGGGATAGAGCATTGGCATTAACCCCGTGACCTAAAACATCAACAATTCCCAAAAAAACAAAGCCATCGCGTTCTTCAACGATGGCATTATCGCCACTGACTCTTTCTCCAAAACAAGGTCGTCCGAAGGCGGCATAATCTAAGAAATCGAGGGCATTTTTTTCTTTGCTGGCATCAGTCATTTTTTTATTGAGAGAGAAAAGATAATTGCGATCGCGTTAACTAAAGCCATTTTTTAATAATAACTTTTGTTCCTTTATCGAGACTCGAGTGAATTTCAAAATCATCCATCATGCGTTGGACTCCGGGTAGTCCCAAACCTAAAGTTCCTGAAGAACTATAGCGATCTTTCATTGCTGCTTCAATATCGGCAATACCCGGCCCCGTATCTTGGGAGATAATTTCAATCCCCACCCTTTTTTCTTCTTCTAAAGGAGAAATAATGATTTTTCCGTTATCCGCATATTTAATAATATTACGAGCCAGTTCTGAAACCGCCGTCGCAATTTTTGTCGCGGTATTTTCATCAAATTCCAAGGCGATCGCAATGCGTTTTGTCTCCACAATCGAGCGAGTAACATCAGATTCTCGAGCGATGCCAATCCAAATCGATTTATATAGATCCATTGTCCTCCAAGTTTTCCTCTAAAGGTGGAACGATATCGCTTCTAGATGCTTCATCTTCTTCTAACTCTGTCTCTAAATCTTCTTCGCTTTCTTCAGCGAATAAAGCATTGACATCTGAATGCAAGCGCCTCATCAATTCAAAAGCATCATCGAGATTTAAAGTTGCTTGAATGTGGTCTAATTCTGCATTAAAATCAACAAGAGAAGAAACAACGCCGGGTTGAAATCCCGTTAAAATTGTTGTTGCACCCATCACGGAAGCCATGGATAAGGTAGCATCGATCGCCTGAAAATCTGCATAATCCATTACTTCTACCCCCGATAAATCGAGAATTAACCCTTTTGCATGAGTTTGATACAAGCGATCGAGTAAATCTTGGCGAAATTGTTTTAATACTTCCTCAGTTAGATCGATTTGAATGGAGGCAACGATATACTCTTGGGAGAGTTGTAGGGGAATTCTCGGGATAGGAGAACCTTTCATCATAACTTTACTCATGAGTGGCGCGATCGACTTATTTTTCTGATTTATGAATGCGTAAATTCAAACGATGAAAAGAATCATTGAGAGCATCCATCATATTAGCGGTTGTTTTTACCGTACCGACATCAATGCCTAATTCGATGATGGTTTGTGCGATCGCTGGAGAAATACCCGAAATTGTCGATTCGCAACCCATTAAACGAGTTGCTTTGGTGATTTTAATTAGATGATTGGCCACGGCGGTATCGACAACACCAACCCCACTAATATCCAAGATAAAAATACGAGATTGGGTGCGATTAATTTCTGAGAGAACTGCATTCATAATATCTTGAGCGCGTTGGGAATCTACAATTCCTACAACGGGTAAAAGTAAGATGCTCTCCCAAATTTGCGTTACGGGAGTAGACATTGCCATCAAAGATTTTCCCTGAGCCGCGATCGTCTCATTAGACATAACTGTGTAAACTTCGCAAACAATTCCTGCATCTAAATGGAGTAGTTTGCTAACTGCTTCGATCGTCTCGATTTGTTCTTGAAAATCGAGCGTTTTTTGCTCCATGACCTTAGAAAAAAGATCGTGAAAAATACTCATGCCGGCAAAAAATATAGTCATAGATAGACCGATTCTGGCATGGGTTTCGCCAATTTTGCGGCGGGATTCGACATAATTATTATCGATCTGCGCCTCGATGAATTGCTGCCAGTAGATATACTGCATTTTTTGAGCGTGATGCAACACTCTACTATCGGAAAAAAACTCGTCATATTCGGGTTGAATCTTCAACCATTCATACCAATTATGAACCATTGTATCCATTTGGGGCTGCATGAATTCTCCCAATCCCCGAATCAGATGAATATCCTTTTCTGAGATTTTATAAAGTTCTTGGAGAGTTCCGGCATTTCTCATATCTCCAGAGTAATTGGTGAAGTCGATCATCGTTTTTACCCGCTTGCCTGGATTCGATTTTTACTCTCTATACATCTAGGCTTCACGCTTTCAGGATAAAAGCTCTCGATATTTTTTGCGAATATTCTCTGCCGGAACTTAAAAAACATCTAAATATGTCCTTGACAAGTCCTAACGTATCTGCGTGGGAGATAGGGAAATTGGCGATCGCTTTCAGGATTGCCTCGCTCTAATAAACTGGCAATAATACTTTAAAAACAGAACCTTTATCCACTTGGCTGACAACAGAAATCGAGCCGCCGCAGCGTGCAAGGAGTTGTCGAACGAGAGTTAAACCCAATCCCGCACCAATGGCTTCGTTTTCGGCAGCAATGCGTCCTTGATAAAAGCCTTCAAAAATTTGCGATAGTTCTTGGGGCAAAATACCAACTCCCGTATCTTTAAAAATTAAGCACACGAATTCATCTTGGCGCGACGCAACCACAGAAACTTTGCCCCCCGATCGCGTAAATTGCAAACTATTATTGAGCAGGTCGATCGCAATTTGTTGCAGCCAATCGGGAGAACAAGAAACTGCTGGTAAATCCGCAGGAATGGTATATCCCAATTGAATCCCTTTTTCCATGGCGAGGGGCTGATAGGTACTGACAATCCCGGGCAGGAAGGTGTCTAATTGGATGGGAGAAAAATTTTTAGGGCGATCTAATTCGAGGAGCAATCCCATGCCGTTAATCACCGAGCTTTGACGTTCGTATTCTTGTTGGAGCAGTTTTAAATAACGTTGTTGACGATCGCGATCGAGTTGGGAAGATTCGATCAAACTCAAGGCAGTTTTAATGTGGGTGAGAGTCGTTTTCATTTCTTCAATGCCCCGGGAAAACAACTGGTTGGTGATAATTTCCGTGAGAGAGGGAACCCGATCGATTTCATTACGATACTGTATTTGTTTCCGGAAGATTGCCTCAATTAATGCGGGATCGTTCGCGGAAGAACAAGAAAAAGTCTCATTTTGCGAGAGTTCTGAGGGAGTGCGATCGTCAATTGAGAGTCGCAATTGGATAGCTTGTAACATCTTCTCAATCATTTGGCGATCGAAACCGTAGGCAAGCGAAAAGCCTTCGGTGCTTGCCGATCGCGCCACTAAAAAACCATTAATGCGCGGGGATTGCACTAAAAGAAAGGCTTCTTGTGGGGGAATGGGAAGTGTTAGCGGAATTGTCCCCTCGATTTCTTCCTCCCCCTCATTACAGCAATACACTCTACTTACCCGAGCGTAGGTTGCGATCGCTGCCTGCCATGCTACGACAGAAGCCGGATTAACCCACAGCCTGCCTTGAATTTCCTCAGCGAATAAAATATCAATCCACGCTCTCCCCATCGCCTCGAGGGTGGCCGTACTGGCGAAAACGGGGGATGGGTATTCCCCCTCAATGAGACGATAAAGAGAAAAAGAGTCCGGGAAAGACATAAGCAAATTTGCGATCGCAAAAGAGAATATGCACAATTTTAAGTGTAAAAAGCCAGTCGATTTAATATTTCCTCCTTGAGGGACAAACCAAGAGAAAAACTTCGAACCGATCGCCTAATCCGGATAATTCGCAATAAAAGTAAAAGTTAGTGCAATTTTTATATCATCTTTATCTTGCGATAGTCTTTCAGGTTTCGCTGGAACCATCCCGCACGTCGTCTCCTGGTCTTCCTGACCGGCCAATCAGCG
>JBCCVR010000055.1:0-35408 GCA_039194995.1 Cyanobacteria bacterium P01_E01_bin.42
CCTCCCGCCCGGGAAGCACAAAGAGCAGAGAGTACCAATTTAAATCAAGTCAATTTAGCGACACGGCCTTTTGTCACTTCAGAGAATGCCGTACAAGCAAAAACAGAAGCCAATACCACAACCCCCGAAGCATTAGAACTAAAATCGGGAAGCGCGATCGCGAATATCAATCGTTCTCTAGAATCGGGAGTTTCCCCCTTGCCCCCACGCCCTCCCGCAGGATTGGGGAATATTCAGCCTAAACTACAAGCTAAATTAACCATTGGCGCGCCAGGTGATAAGTACGAACGGGAAGCGGATCACGTGGCGCGAGATGTGGTGCAGAAATTGCATTCGTCTTCGACTGCTTCGACTCCTACAGGGACTATTCAAAAGCGCTCGCAAAGCGTTCAAAGAAAAAGTACGATTCCTCGCAATTTATTTCGAGCGCAACCGTTTCGCGTTCCCGATATGCAGGCTGATTTCGAGCGCTTCTTAAACCGTGCCAAAGGGGGAGGAACGCCTTTAGATAATGCGTTTCGTGCCAAAGTCGAGCCGTTGATGGGAGCGGATTTCTCGCAGGTAAAAGTGCATAGCGACTCTAGCGCCGATCGCCTGAGCCAATCCATCCAAGCCAAAGCCTTTACCACGGGAAGTGATATTTTCTTCCGACAAGGACAGTATAATCCCGGCAGTCGAGGCGGACAGGAATTATTAACCCACGAACTCACTCACGTAGTCCAGCAAACAGGGAATATCGTTCAACGCAGTCCTTTAGATAAACTCACCCCCGAACAAATTGAAGAAATAGAAAGGCAAGGCGGTGCATTCATTCAAGCTAAATTTCAGACACTTCCTCAATTACCCGATAGCTTTATCCAAAGAGCATATATTGGCAGGAGACCGCTTGGAGGGAAGCTCTCCTTTGGTGATATAACGCAAGATTCTTGGTTTAAAGGTTTGGGTGTATTTCACGAACATATTTTCTTTGAAGATGGAAACCAACCTCCTGATATTGGTTTTGGCATGGGAGACAATCATATTGTCGGCCAAGAACCCGATACAAGTCTATTAGGCACATATAAAAAAGTTCCCAAATACGGTAGTTTTGATGATGCAATAATGCGACGTGCTGTTAATGCAATCAAAGATAATATAGGAACATACAGTATATTATACAATAATTGTCAAGATTTCGTGAAACAGGCGATCGAGAAATATGAAGAGCTTAACTTAGATACGATTATTGAGGACGTTTTAACAGAGATGGATTAAGATAAATTTCAACAAGAAAGTTTGTCAGTGCATCGCCGATTCAAAAATGTAAACCTATAGTAGAGTGGGCAGGAAATTATCTCACGATCTATATTGCCGAAATACTTTAAAAAATGGATCGTTTATCTAAAAGTCAATTAGAACAGTGGATGAGTTTTTACTATCAAAATCCACAACCCGATCGCCTGCCTGATGCGATCGCAACTCTAAGCCAAGAAGGCTATTTGCAAAAAGCCAATGCCGTACAACCCATTCTCTTTTTCCTGAGTTGTATTTTTCGCGATCGCCCGGAAAAACTAAGTGAATGGCTATCTCAATGGAACGATCTGCCCAGTCGCGATCGCCAAATCCTCGTGAATGCAATCTGGCTTTCCAACACGCCGCAAGCACGAGAATATCTCGCAAATTTAGCTAAGGAAACGGAAGATTTGGCGATCGAAAATACCATCAATTCTCTCATACAAAAATCCCCTCCCGATATTGCCAGCTTGCCCATTGGCGATCCGAGTATGATTGATGTTTTTTGGGCGGGTTTTATGGCAACGGGAGAAGAAAAATACGTGCTGAATATTATTGCGGTTTTGTCAAATATTAACTCCAGTGAGGACAGTCTCAAAACCGCGATCGCCAATGCAGCGAAATGGTCTCTCACGTCTCAAGCCAGAATTCACGAAAAAGTCATGTTAATTTGTCTCGGACAATTAGAGCAACAATCTGAAGAAATCGGTGCAATTTTACAGGGGATCGTTACAGATGCTCGAACTTCTTCTCGTTAATCGTCTAATCTTACGCAAGCATCTGTAAGTCTATTGATAATCAGTAAAATTACGTTTTCCGATCGCTCGCATCTCGAAAAAATGGGTTTGATATCCGTAAATTCTAGGATTTAACTTGTTTTTGTGGAGAGGAAAAAAATATAGAGTATGCTGAGTTTAGAAAGAAAAAAATCCTTTCTAGAAAGAATAAATAAAGATTGAAATATCCTAAAATTTAGGTCAAATCTTGGAGATTGTTTCAGTCAAAATTAGGTTTCGACAAGAGAAAAATTAGTGCTAAAAGCATATCAGGTGTATCTCTACTCGCTCGTATCGAAACTTATAGGGGTCTAGCGCTACTTAGCGATCGCTGGAGAGAGAATATGCTGAAAAATTTATTAATCGTCCTTTCTCCGTTTTACTGTTATCAAGTTGCCAGCATTCAATCGGCAGCAGCACAGTCGATTGCAAGCGATCCGAGCAATACGGGTACTACTATAAACCATTCGGAAAATACTTACAATATTCAAGGCGGAACGCAAGCAGGAAAGAACTTATTCCATAGTTTTCATGAATTCGGACTTGATGCCCATGAGGTGGCGAATTTTCAAACCCTGCCACAAATTCAAAACATTTTAGGACGAGTCACGGGGGGAAATCCTTCGGTGATTAACGGCTTAATTCAAGTCACGGGGGGAAATTCTAACCTCTACCTCATGAACCCGGCAGGCATGGTTTTTGGGGACAATGCCAGCTTAAACGTTCCCGGGAGTTTTCTGGGCACGACAGCCGATCGCATTGGTTTTGAGGGAGGATGGTTTGAGGCAACGGGAGAGAATAATTATCAAGATTTAGTCGGTACGCCCAATCAATTTGCTTTTCTCAGTGAAGAACCGGGAACAATTATTAATAGCGGTAATTTAACCGTTCCCAACGGGCAAAATCTGGCTTTAATTGGCGGTACGGTCATCAATACTGGAGCGATCGCCGCCCCCCAAGGCAATGTTACCCTCGCCGCCGTTCCGGGGACGAATTTAGTTAAACTGACCCAACAGGGAATGTTATTGAGTCTCGAACTTCCCCAAGAAGAAGTCGCCCGAGGCATCGATCCCCTCAAGATTCCCGAACTGTTGACGACTCCGAGGGTTGCAGAAGCGATCGCCGCACCTTTGCCACCTATCCATCCCGGCGAAGTTTTCATTGCTGGAGAAGTCAGAGGAGAAACCGTCAATTTCGCCGCCACCCATCGCGTGACCCCGACGGATTACAATCTCGTTAGCACGGGAGACGGAACGGAAAACGCCCCGACAGTTGCGATCTTTGCCAACGAACCGCAAGATCCTCTCGCCTATACTTTTATTGACGAACGCGCCGATAATCCCTATCGACTCCTCTATGGTGGGGAAGCAGGAACGATCGCCACCCTCGTCACCGCTAAGGAAAATGGGATATCCTTCGTGACCGAAAGATTAACGGAAATCGATACAGAAGGAGGCAACATTGACGCGGTGAATATTGTTGCCGAAGGAAATCAAGGCTATTTTTGGCTGGGAAATGCCCTCGTTACCGCCGAAACCGTTGCCGAAGGGGGAATCTATCGAGAACAGTTGCAAACATGGGGTCAATCTTTAAGGGGTAATGCAGATATCTTACTTTACAGTTGCCTGACTGCTTTGGGAGTTGCAGGAGAAGGACTAATCGATAATATTGCCAGTGCCACCGGAGCCGATGTTGCCGCCTCTATCGACGTAACGGGAAGCGACCATTATCAGGGAGATTGGGATTTAGAATACCGTACGGGAGCGATCGAAGCCAAAAATCCTTTTACCTCGGACACGCTAGAACAGTGGGATGGCAAACTGTTAACGTGGACGGTTAGCAATACCGCAGATGCAGGCGCGGGATCTTTGCGAGATGCGATCGAGAATCAGGCAGGAAATGGCGATATGATTACCTTCGATACGACAGGGGTTTTTGCCAGTCCCGCAACCATTCAACTCGCGACAGAAATTGCTTGGATGACTGACAATCTCACCCTAGATGGAACTGGGCAGGATCGACTTTTTATTAACGGTACGGCAAGTTCGAGGGTTTTTAATATCGATACCGATAATGCTGCCATTCACAATCTCACAATCCAAAAGGGAACGACAACATCTCTTGGAGGAGGAATCTATCATGGGGGAACGGGAACCCTCAGTCTTACCAATAGTACGGTAACGGGGAACAATTCTCTACAGGGCGGGGGAGTGTATAGTTATGGCAGTATCAGGCTTGCAAATAGTCAAGTCACGGACAACTACGCCAGTTTGGGCGGGGGCGGAATTTATAGCTATGAATCTACTACTCTCATCAATAGCACGATCGCCCGCAACACCAGTAATAGCGGCAGTGGTGGGGGAATTTTTAACAAGAATGGCAGTATCGTTCTGATTGATAGTACCGTTGCCGATAATGCGATTAGCGGGGGTGGCTTGAACGGGGGCGGTATATTTGCTCGAGGCGATCTTGAGATTGAGAGGAGTACGATTTCTGGCAATACCGCTACCAATGGAGGAGGAGGCGTTTTTGCTGAGGGGACGATTAATGCGAGCAATAGTACAATTTCCGGCAATATTAGTGGAGAAGGGGGAGGCTTATTCGTTCAAGGGGGAGGAAGTATTCGCAGCAGCACGATCGCTAATAATACCGCCTATAGTCAAGGCGGCGGCATTTATCGCAACGGCGGCACATTAGCCATTACCAACTCCATCATCGCGCAAAATACGGGCAACGATTTAGGGGGGAATTTTGCGGGCAGCAGCCTCGATTATAGTCTCGTCAGTACGACGGCAGGAACGACCAATCTCACTTTTGGAGCGGGAAGCATTCAAGGCAATGCCAATCTTTCCGCCCTCGGTGACTACGGCGGCAAGACTCAAACTCACGTTCCCCTTCCCGGCAGTGGGGCAATCGATGCGGGAATCAGTACGGGACAGACAACAGATCAACGGGGTTTGACAAGGGGGACGCAAGTGGATATGGGGGCGGTGGAAGTGACCGCAGATTTAGCCATTCAGCAGGTTATTACCCCCCCATCCGTCACGGGAGGCCAGTCTTTCACCTTCTCCACCATTGTCACCAATAACGGTCCCGATGCCGTCGGGGGGATTGTCGTGCAAAATTTCCTCGCATCCCAAATTGACTTGCAGGCGATCGCATTATCTCGAGGCCGTGTCGATTGGGTTTTGGGACAAAATACCATTCCTCACCTCGCCACTTGGAAAATCGATGCCATTGATGGCAGTTTTAATACCATTGCAGCAGAGAACCAAGCCACCCTCAATTTAACAGGAAGGGCGATCGCGGTCTCCCAAACAACCACCCTCGACTTTAGCAGTCAAATTCTTGGGTTTGAGGGAGAAAATATGAATGCTGCTGCCGATCGTGCCAGTAGTACGCTCACCATTCAACCCGCCGGAAATTTATTTTTTGCCAGCGCCTCGAGTTTGGGAAATGTCTTTTTCTCTCTCTCTCCTTTTTCGACGCTTTCCTCTCTCTCGTCCCAATTTTCCCTAGCGTCCTTCTTGGATTCCGAAGTAGCGATCGCCGATGAAATAGTTTTTCAGCAACTTGAAGACGGATTTAGCCAACATTTTCAAGACTATTTGGAAATAGATCGCCCCGAAACCGTCAGCTTGGAAGAAGCGCGGCGCATCTTAGCCAATATTCATGCCGAAACCAATTTTACTCCGGCTCTCATTTATATCTTCTTTAGACCTTCTCTCAAAACAAATTCCGAAGATAGCGACCTTCTCTGGCAATTCAACAATTCTGCCCTCAACGCCAATGCTGCCGATTTTGTCAGTCCTCTCTCCCAACAGCGAGATAGCGATGAGTTGGAAATTGCCCTCGTGTCCGAAGCAGGGGAGATCGTGCGCCGTCGCCTTGTTGGATTAACCCGTAAAGAAGTCATGGCCGAAGTGCGTCAATTTCGCCGTGCCGTTACCAATATCCGCCGCCCGGGGGCATTTATCGCGCCTTCCCAACAACTCTATCAATGGTTGATCGCCCCCATTGAAGAGGATTTGCAAAAGCGTCATATTAACAATCTCGTTTTCATTTTAGATTCCGGACTGCGATCGATTCCCCTTGCCGCCCTTCACGATGGCGAGAATTATCTAGTTGAAAACTATAATCTCGGTCTCATCCCCAGTTTATCCCTCATCGATCCCAAATATCGCAAAATTGAAGATGCAGAAGTTCTGGCCATGGGTGCGGATACGTTTG
This sequence comes from Cyanobacteria bacterium P01_E01_bin.42, assembly GCA_039194995.1. Lineage (GTDB taxonomy): Bacteria > Cyanobacteriota > Cyanobacteriia > Cyanobacteriales > Spirulinaceae > CCY15215. The sequence continues at coordinate 6,279 of JBCCVR010000055.1, forward strand.
CAGAACACGAGCCTCTGCCCGGGGTATCTGTAGAATTAGAGGTGATTAGCGATCGCCTCTGGCGGGGACAGGCTTTCCTCAATGAAGAATTTACCCCAGAAAAGTTAATCGGCGCTCGGGCGGATCGAGATTTTAGAATCGTCCATCTAGCAACCCATGCCGAATTCAAACCCGGACAGCCGGAAAATTCCTACATTCAATTTAATTCGCAACAATTACCCCTCAACCGCTTCAAGGAATTGGGATTTGATAAACCCCCGGTCGATTTATTGGTTTTAAGTGCCTGTCGCACGGCTTTAGGGGACCCGGAAGCCGAGTTGGGGTTTGCCGGGTTAGCCTTAGCAACGGGGGTTAAATCGGCATTGGGCAGTCTCTGGTACGTCAACGACAAGGGAACCTTGGGATTGATGACGGGCTTTTATGAGGGTTTGAGTTCCATCGGCTTGATGACAACTTTTTATGAAGGGTTTGGCGATTCTATCATTAAAGCCGAAGCCCTGCGCCAAGCACAACTATCAATGATACAAGGCGCAACTCGCATGGAAAACGGGCAATTATTAACCGCTAAAAGTAATTTTAGTTTACCCTCAACTATGGTTCGCCAAGATCGTTTGGATTTTACCCACCCCTACTATTGGGGCGGTTTTGTCATGATTGGCAGTCCTTGGTGATTTTAATGAACAATTATCAATTATCAATTATCAATTATCAATTTAAGCTGGAGATCGCCAATAATCGCTTCTCATTCATGAAAACGATCGCTAAGCTCTACCATTCTCCTTTCTACCATGCCGCAATGAGAGGATTGTTTTTCACTCTCATTTTTGCCACGTTTCCGGGGGCGATCCAAGGGCAAACCCTCTCTAAAGACAAGCCAAACACCTCCTCTTCTTTCAACGAACCCCATTTGCTCGGTCAAACCGAAAACGCCCCCCCAAAACCCTTTCAACCCATCCACCGCCAGCCCGGCGATCGCCAGCCCTTCCAACCGGAAACCCTGCCACTTTTGCCCCAAGAAGTCATTCAAACGCCTTCGCCCTATCGCGTTGTTCCCAGTATTACCGTTGGAACTCCCTCCGCTTATGGCGCGTCTTGGGGAAGCGCCGCGATCGGCATCGGCTTACAATCGAGAACTCGTTTTAGCGAGACTGCTGATGGCGTTGTGGGGCTGAAAATCGGCTTGGGCGATGCAGAGGAAAGCATTGGCGCAGAAATTTCCCTAACCTTAGTCGATCTGGATTCTATCTTCAGTGATGGTTCCCTCAGTTTCAAAATTCATCGCGCTTTACCGGAAGATTTTAATATTGCCGTTGGGGTTCAAGGAGCAACAAATTTTGGCACAACAGACGGCGGTTCTTCGGTTTATGGCGTATTGACCAAGCGCTTTCTTTTTTCCCGAGACCCGCAAGCACTCTTCAGTCAGTTGCACCTTTCCATTGGGGCGGGAGGGGGTCAATTTCGCTCGGAAGATAACGCGATCGAAGGTATTGATTCGGTGGGCTTTTTCGGCAGTACCTCAGTTCGCGTGACGGAATGGTCGAGCGCGATCGTGGAATGGACGGGACAGGATTTAACCATCGGTTTTTCTTTAGTTCCGTTTCCCGAGATTCCCTTGGTTATCGTTCCCGCCCTCACCGATATTACCGGCACCGCAGGCGATGGTACTCGCTTCCTCTTTTCTGCGGGTTACAGCTTTCAATTTTAAGGCTAAGATCGGGTATCGGGCTGACACGAAACAATGAAGAAATTCGGGCGTATTTTATTGGCTTTTTATTGGACGGGATGGGGGATGGCGATCGCCTTACCCGCCCGAGGGCAATCGGGCAATCAATCCGATATTACCGGACCCAACCCCGTAGAAATTATCACCAATCCCGTTTCCAACGATCCGACTGCCCCATCGGGATCGACAGCCGTTGCAGTCGATCGCTTTGTTTACGAAATGCAACTCCAGCGAGCCTCCACGGTTGAAGCCGTCCAACTCCTCGAAGAATATCAAGCACTGGACTTTTGCAACTATCTCAGATTGGAACGATGCGGTAAAGTGCCGACCATTGAACAGATCGTAGCCCTTCTCAATCAAACTTGGCAAGAAACGGGGGAAAAGTCGTCATTTATTTACGTGACCAGCAGCCAACAAAGTATTGAAATTTTGGCAATTTTTCCCACCGATGCCAACTTGCAAAAACAAAGTTTTGACGATCGAGAAACGATTGAAAAAGCGATCGTCAGAACCCGAGTTCCCAATATTTCGAGTTCCCTCATTCAAGAAACCGTTCAAAAGCTGCGTCGGAATATTACCAATATTCGTCGGGCTTCTCCCATTTATCTCGATTCAGCACAACAACTTTATCAATGGATCGTCGCACCTCTTGCAGAAGAATTGAGACAACGAGATATTGATACGTTAGTGTTTTCTTTAGATACCGGCTTGCGGCTAGTTCCCATGAGCGCTCTCCATGATGGAGAAAATTTTTTAATCGAGAATTACAACGTCGGGATCGTCCCCAGTTTTGGTTTAGTCGATCTGGGATATTCCGATATTAGAACCATGACGCTTTTGGCCATGGGAGCAACAACATTTACGAATCAGACTCCTCTTCCTGCTGTTGAATTAGAGTTAGAAACAATCTCGCAAAATTCTTGGCAGAGTAAGATTTTTGTCGATTCCGAATTTACCGTCACTAATTTTATGACCGAAAATCTCGCTAATCCATTTGGTATGATTCATCTGGCAACCCATGGTGAGTTTAAATCGGGAGATTTAGAAAATTCTTATATTCAATTTGCCGATCGCCCGATTAATCTTTTTGAACTGCGGCAAATTGCCCAAAGTCTCGGTTGGATCGATGGCGATCGCCCTTTAATCGAATTATTCGTGCTCAGTGCCTGTCAAACGGCAGTCGGGGATGAAAGTGCCGAGTTGGGATTTGCGGGTTTAGCGATTCAATTGGGGGTTAAATCCGTGGTCGCCAGTCTGTGGCGAGTGAGCGATCTCGGTACTCTCGCTTTAATGGGAGAATATTACGAACAACTCGCCCGTTCTCCCATTAAGGCGCGAGCGCTTCGTCTGGCTCAGTTAAATCTACTCACGGGAAAAACTTATCTTGCCGATGGGACACTGCATTTTTCGAACGGACGCACGATTACACTACCACCAGAATTACGAGTGCAATCGAATGTCAACTTGTCCCACCCTTTTTTCTGGTCGTCTTTTATGACGATTGGGAATTGGAATTAAGAATTCGGAATTGAGCATGAGGGATGAGTTGGGCAAGGTCAAGATTATTCTGCTTTATATTACGAAATGTAACGAAAATGAAGGGTTCGTTATGAGGGTGCGATCGCCGGAAATAAAGGATTAGACTGACTTACTGCCAATTCTGTAAAAAATCTTAACGCTTTTTTTCAACAGATGGGTTTAATCTAACCAATAAGATTATTCTTTTCTTGCAAACGTCCAATCATAGAACGGGAAATTTAAGATGAGTGTTAATTTAGCTACCATGCTGCGGGAGGGCACGAAGAAAGCCCACACTATGGCAGAAAACATGGGATTTATTAAATGTTTCTTAAAAGGGGTGGTGGAAAAAACCTCTTACCGCAAATTAACGGCGAATCTTTATTTCGTCTACTCGGCGATGGAAGAGGAAATGGAACGCCATCAAGGTCATGTAGTTCTTTCCCACATGTACTTTCCCGAACTCAATCGCAAGCAAAGTTTGGAGCGGGATTTATTCTTCTATTACGGTGCAAACTGGCGCAATGAAATCGAATTGACTCCTGAAGGTCACAAATATGTCAATCGCATTCGGGAAATTTCTAACGATCGCCCGGAATTATTGCTGGCGCATTTATACACCCGCTATATGGGAGACCTTTCCGGCGGTCAAATCCTGAAGAAAATTGCTCAACGGGGCATGAATTTATCAGAGGGAGAAGGAACGAATTTTTATGAATTCAAAGAAATTCCCGATGAAAAAGCATTCAAGAATAAATATCGTCAAGCCATGAACGAATTGCCCATCGATTTGGCAACGGCTGAGGCGATCGTAACTGAAGCCAATGATTCGTTTAAAGCCAATATGAAAATGTTTGGCGAACTCGAGGGCAACTTGGTGAAAGCGATCGGGCAAATGCTCTTTAATACCTTAACCCGCCGTCGCAATCAGGGCAGCACGGAACTGGCAACCGCAGACTAGAAAAACCGCCAATACTCCGCGATCGTGAGGGTTTGGGACTGTAGGGTATAGCGACAATTCGATAGAAGGCGATCTATTTTGTCTCTCTCGAACTGATGTTATTCTTTGCAATTCCAAGCCCTCAAATCGTGAGGACATGGAGAAATTGAACCGCACCAGACGCAGAGAGAAGAGATGTTTTAACGAAAAAGTGTAATGCTATAGTTCTGCCTCGATTTGACTTGCCTCCCAACCTAAAATTAAGGCTTTGCGATCGCCACCCCATCGATATCCCCCTAAAGCCCCGGATTCTCGCAACACTCGATGACAGGGGATTAAAAAGCTAACGGGATTGTTGCCCACGGCATTTCCCACCGCCCTCGCCGCTTGAGGACGACCGATCGCCCGGGCGATGGTTTGATAGGAAGCGAGACCCCCAAAGGGAATCTGCAATAATGCCCGCCATACTTGGATTTGGAAGTTCGTTCCCTTCACCCATAGGCTGAGGGATTTCTCTCCCTCTAAGCGATCGCCGCGAGGGAAAATTTGCGCGAGAGTTGCACCAGTTGCCGCGCGATCGCCGATAATCTCCGCATTGGGCCATTCTGCCTGCAATTGCGCTCTAACCGCTTCGTCTTCGAGGGTATCGAGGAAATGAAAATTACAAATCCCCCGGGACGTTTGCGCTAAAACAACCCCGCCCAAAGGCGTTTCGTGCAAGCCGTAGCGCAGGGTTAATCCCTTTCCTCCGGCTTTAAATTCTCCCGGAGACACAGCCTCTAAATGGATAAATAAATCGTGCAACCGTCCCGATCCCGATAAACCCGAAGCGATCGCCAGATCGAACAAATTTTTGGTTTCCGTCATTTTACTTTTGGCATATTCAACCGTGAGATATTGCCAAAAACGCTTGGGGCTAATTCCCGCCCAACGGACGAATAAGCGCTGAAAATGATACTCGCTCAAATTAACCGCCCGGGCAACTGCCGGCAGATCCGGCGCGTCGAGGTGATTTTCCCGCATAAAGGCGATCGCGCGGGCGATGCGATCGTAATCTTCCCTACCTCGAGTCTGCGTCGAAATCATGGCAATCCTATCTCTATCTGCATTCTTAACGGTAGCCCGATTTTCCCCCTCAACCCACCCGTTTCTTGCGCGTTTTGCGCGGATAACGTCCGCATCATTTTGTTTTTATTCCAACAAATATTTTTTCTCCGGCCGGAAAGCGTTATACTAAACAGCCAGATTGTTACTTTTCTTTACCTTTTTACTTCCGAGAGGAATTATGTCTTATTGGGTTTGGTTGGCACGCATGGCTTTGTTTGGACTGATGGGGAGCGCTTCTGTAACATTGTTATTGCGTTTTTCTCCCCCTCGCACCCTGCAAGGCGATCGCGCAAAAGACAACATCATCGCTCTCGACAGCGAACAGGTTCTCCCCTCAGAGTACAATGCCGCTAGTAACTACAGTCAGACCGTCAGCCTGCCCACCTTTCCCGAATCCTCCGATAGCCGCCTCGAGCCGATTTTGAACGAGGAAGAGAAAGCCGCGATCGCTTCGCCTCGCCGCCCCAGTCTGCCCAAACCCGCCCCTGTCCTTCCCAAAGCAGTCAAACCGTCCCCAACCTCAGAGACAGCCAAAACACCCCCAGAAACCGAAAAAAAGCCGCAAGTCTCGGCTTCTCCTCGCGCCGCATCAACCTCATCGCGAGCCAAATCCCCCACACCCCCTCGAAATCGACTCACACCCGTATCAAATTCGCGATCGCAGCGCCAAACCCCTCCGACTCAGACCACCGCCTCCCGTCCTACACCCCCCCGATCCGGATCGGCGTTTAACCTAAATCAGAGTGTGGCGCACCACTCCCAACTGTTTGATTCTTCTGTTTCCTTGGGAATGCTGGCGATCGGGGTTGCAGAGGGAAATTATCGCGTTTTTGCAGAGAATAATACCCTCTATGTCGAACAAACCAGCAATTATTTTGGGCATACAGATCCGGGAAATTTATCTTGGGGGGAACGGGTCACGAATTACGGTCCCTGTAGCGATCAAGGTCGCAGTGGTGGCAATATTAAACGAGCCGAACAAATGTGTTCCAAACGCGCGATCGATCGCTTGCCGACTAATTTAATCGATCTCTACAATGCCGGACTTAATCCCGATCGCGAACTCGAAGCCGTTTTGAATACCGCAGATCTTTACAATCAAGCCAGTCCCATTCATTCCCGTCGCTTTCCACAGGCTCTCGTTATCGCCAAACAAGGAGGTTTAAACGGAGTCGAGGCGATCGCTTGGGCAAGGACGGCATCTTTTTATTTGAATCCCCAAAACGAGCTAGACTTAGAAAGCGGTCGCAATCGTGCTTCGGGACTGTTGGGAATTTGCTCTCGAGAGCGACGCGGTTTAACGGAATGGGATTGCGTTTATCGGGATCAAATGCGACGAGTTCGAGCGATCGCCTCTGTTTTAGATAAATATTTAGATGTTTACAGGCCGCAATAATGCGATGGCTGTATCTTCTTGGTCATTTCAGCGATTGGTAGGGGTGCGATCGCAAGGTTCGGATAGGGTTCTGATTTCTTTTCCCGTCCTCGGATTCCAAATTTTAATCGTACAATCTTCGCTTCCCGAGGCGAGAATTTGTCCATTCGGACTATAACTAATACTCAAAACCCCGTCACTGTGTCCGGTTAAGGTTCTTAAGAGTTCTCCTGTCTCGACATCCCAGATTTTGATCGTGCGATCGCGACTTCCCGAAGCCAATGTTTTCCCATCCGGGCTAAAACTAATACTTTCCACATCATGATTATGTGCGGTTAAAATTTGTAAAAGTTCTCCTGTTTCTACATCCCATATCTTAACGGTATCATCTCGGCTTCCTGAAGCAATTTTTTTGTTATCCGGACTAAATTGCACGCTCGCACTTGGTAATTTGTGTTCGGTTAAGTTTTTAAGAATCTCACCAGTTTCTATATCCCAAATTTTTATTGTTTTATCATCACTTGATGAAACCATTATTTTTCCATGAGAATCAAAATCAATGCTCCGAACCTGTCCCTCATGTCCGACCAAACTTTGCAAGATTTTTCGTGTTTCTATATCCCGGAGTTGAATAACATGATTTTCTGAATTCAGATCGCCTCCTACAGCAGCGAGAATGCGATTATCTGGACTAAAATCCATACTCCAAACTCTACTAGCATGGTCTGAAAAATCTAGAACTCCCTGATTATCAACCCAAAGTTTTACCTCATTATAATCTCCGAAAGCCAACATTTGACCATCTAGACTAATGGCAACACTCAAAATATTAAGCCTGTTGGGATGAGTGGTGTTAAAAATATAATTTCTGATTTCAGAGTCCACTTCTACGATAGTCTGTGATTTACCATCTTTAACCCTCCAAATTACGACCGTTCCATAGTTGCTGCCCGATACAATACTTTTGCCATCAGGACTAAAGGCGATCGCTTTGATTAAATCGGACTTTGGGGGGTGGTTATCTACAGATTCTCCTTTGACTTCAATTAAATGGCTACTCTTTTGGGGAAATAGCGTATCTCGAACAATATTTACTGATATGAATAAAATAATCGATACTAATCCCAATCCAATCTTTTTAGATCCAAAATCCCCCAATAATTGAAAAATAAAAATCATTGGTTTTGGCAAGGATTTGATCTTTTTACTTTGGATATTAACAAGTTTATTTCTAATCCATTTCAGATCAAATATTTCTTTGTAGATTTTGTTGAAAACTTTTAAATGTCCGTTTTCGTTTTTAACTAATCCTAGTAATCGAAGTTCTAATTGTCTTTCACTTTCATCAACTGGAATCGATCCTCGATCGACAATTTGTCTGTAGAGTTTCAATATATCTTCTTGATTCTGACTGTTAGTAATTCGATTTCTAATATGCCTAAAATGAATGGGTTCATCATATTGTTCCCATTCCTCAATAATAGATAGATAAATTAATTTATCTATGTCCAAACAATACTTCTGTTGGAATATTAGGTGACAAATTTTCTGTGTTAAAAATGGTTGCCCGCCCGTCCATTCAAGAATTACTCCTAATGCTGCTTTTGGATCTTTTACTTTCCCTTGTAAGCCGGGAGTTAAGGCTATGATAGCATTTTCTAAAGTCAATCCCGTTAATTCGATCGCTCTACCGATATTAAAAGGAGTTCGCTCTTTGTCTCGCATAAGCTGGGAAGGAGAAGCAACCCCAATTAGACAAAAAGTTAGACGATCGTAATCAGATTTATAAGCGCGGGCATTATAACACGAACGGATAAAAGCAAATAAATCATCAGTCGAAAACTGAAGTGATAAAACCATGTCGATTTCATCAATAAAAATAACAATTTTCTGTGAAATAGCCGGAAAAATAATTGTTTCAATCAAATCATTTAATCGCTGCATGGGAGACAAAAAATTATTATCTTGCCACCATTCTCTCCAGTTAATTTGTTGAGGAACTTCTAACTCGCTCATGATTTTATGAGCAATAATTTTATACCACTGCGATGAGTCGATCTGACGTTCTATATTTGATAAATCGATCACAATACAAACAACATCGTTTTGCTTTAATTGTTGTATTGCACGACCATATAAACTCGATTTACCCATTTGTCGCGCGTTTAAAATATAGCAGAATTCTCCCGCGATTAAACTTTCTAGCAAATCGCGATCGGCTTGTCTCTCTACATAGGTTGGATCGTCAGGGGGTAAGCTCCCACCTTGCGATCGATATCGATAATTTAAACTCTCATCTTGCAATCGATAAAAGTGTTTCATACATTTTTGATTGATAATTTCGTATTGAGATTAAAGACCGAGAGATTGGCGAAAATAAGCACGATACAACTGACATCGCGGTTTAATTCCTTCCTTACACCATAATACAACACCTAAACTATAGAGTTTGAAGGCTTCATCTTGAGAAACTCGTACTGGATTGTTAGATTCAACAATAATTTTAATTGCTTTTATTAGTTTTTCATCTTGCTCGATAAAATTCAGCAATTCTCTTAAATGATTGTGATATAAACCTCGATCTGTAATTGCTAGTTCCATCAACTGCTCTAAAGATCGATCGGAATGAAAGTGACAATATTGGAATGCCTCATGTACTAGAAATGGATGTCCACCGATTGTTTTTTGTAAGATTTCAGGATTGCGTACTTCGAGATTATATTGTGTTGCTAACTCTTGTATTTCTTCAAGTGTGAATTCTGGTAACTCAATCGCGAATCCCACGTTGAAGGGAGAACGATTAATATCCAGTTGAGGATAAGCATAAATATCTGTTGAATGTGCGACTACAAGCCTTAATTTTTTCCAAATTTCACTACGCTTTGCTTGCTCGTGCCAAAAACGCAATAAAGCAGAAACTGCTTCAGCAACAGGAGTATAGGGAAAAATGAGATCGAAGTTATCTAAGCCCAAAACAAGAGGGTTTTCTAAATGTTCTAACAGGTATTCTTCAAAATAAAGAGTACAACTGTTGTTCTGTCCCAATTCGTCATCCCAAAAATCGTCAACGCGATTTACGAGATTGAGTTGACGACCAATATAATTGCACAATAAGCGCCAAAATTTTCCCAAATCTTGAAATGCAGCTTTTTCAACCTGCAAGCCATCCCATCGAGCAATACTATATCCTAAATTATTCTCTGCATAGCTGAGAAGATTGTCTATTAGTAGGGTTTTTCCCATGCGCTTTGGTGCTTTAATGCGAATTAGAGAGCCGGGTTGCGCGATCGCATCATAACATTGTTCTTCAACATGAGGACGCTTGATATAAGGCTCTTCCCGTTCGTCTTTTGCAGGAAACTGTTTATCATACTTTTCCTGTAGCCATGCTAAGAGTTTTCTTTGCTTGTGCGGTCCTTTGTTAGCGATCGCTTCACATCCATCTGGAGTCTGTCGGCTACGAGCAAACTTGTCGTAAACACCTTTCATTCGCTTGCGGTAGGCTTCAACATCGATTTCAATCCCCAGATATTTTGTTAGGTCTGTGGTAACCACACTTTCAGTGAATTGACAGTTTTTCTCGCTAAAGCGCTTCAAAAAAACGTCAGTCTGATCGACAGACAAACCAAAATCATCGGCTGTTTGTCTTAAAAATGACTCCCATCTCATTCTTTTTTTATTCGCCATAAGTGAGGGTTTAATTAGACTCAAATATCGCGATCGCTAAACTTTGATTTAATATCAACAAAATCTTAAAGTTGTAGCAATGAGAGTCTACATTACAATTATAGCCATTTTAATGTCTACTTTCTATAGTTCTAATAAACTATCAACGAACTGATAGATATATGGAGAGTGCTATAAGCACTAGAGATAGGAAAATTTTCCTATTTCCGTCTTGATATTCTCGTTGACTTACAATAAAACGGGTTGACTTCCAATTAAAAAGGAAATATATTACAATTATATCACGATCTGACTACAATAGTGCATCTGCTGACTTGCGTACAACTCATTATCGAACAATACGATGAAGCCTATCCAATTTACAACAGCATTCGTCTTGCTCTTCGGTCTTCTCGATCAAGATGGAGTAGGGAATGATGTTTCCCAAACTCTGAATCCCCTTATCTCGTCGATCCCTCATTGGCTTGCTTCCGATGTTCTCTCCAGTGGTGGCGGAAGTATCGCTATTATTCTTGCGGTAATTCTCCTGTTTAGCGGATTCACATTTTTTGATACTTCACGTTTAAAAGCCATCACAGAATTCATGAAATCCATTGCAGAACTCATAAAATCTATTGCAGAACTCATAAAATCCGTCCCAAGTAAAAAGGAATGATTTCTAGAAACGCACTCTTAGAAAAATAAATAGTAAGCTCAGAATCGGGACGTATTGAGTACATGAGGTGTTAAGTACGTCCCTATAATTTCTAGAAAGAATACGATCGCCTCGATCCATGAATGCGTATTGAGACCAAAACTCGATCGCATTACCTTCTCTGACGATCGCACTGCATCCGCAACGCCAGCATATGTTCGCAAGGGCCCTTATATAACTTATTCTGTTGAAACCAATTACAAGTACAATCCGCTTGCACCAGACGGCGATCGCTATCGATAACGAGATGGGGTTCGTAGGTGCGATCGCGATCGCGCACGGTTCCTTGTATCGTATGGTCGCTTTCTAAATCTCCCGTAATACTCGTCACTCGTACTGCATCATTCTCTAAAAAACGAGTCGCTTTTTCCTCCCGTTCGTTCGCAAAGCGCAAGCGTTCCATGGGCAAAGGTTCGCGGCTCAACTCCCGCACGCGATAAACTTGCTTATTGAGATCGTAAATTGCCCGACCTGCCTGCGTATAAACACTTAATGCCCCCAAAACGACACTGCGATCCAAGTTGAGACGCTTTGCCAAATCTCCCACGGGTTCCGCCCAATTTTCCTTTAACCCTGCAAAAACCTGCTGTTGCGTCAGCGCATCCACATCCACCCGAGAGGTCATCAAATCGAAATTTCCCGACCCCGACCAATCATTTGCACTCCATCCCGATAACCCTAAAGTAAAAGACATATCGCCCAGATCCGCCACGTAAAACGAAGGCATTCCCGTCCCCAATAAATGTACCGTAAACTTCTTGGCAATGGGCAGGAGGCGTTCGAGGATGAGGAGGCGACGGCGACCCCAGACCCGAATTGTTTGCGCGGTATTGCCCGTATAAGGCGATCGCGAACAAATAATCTCTTTCTCCCAAGGTTCAAATACGATCTTAATGGATTCTCCGGGGGTTAAATGGTAGCGCATCCCGCGCGGACTCTGCTTTTCCTTATAACGGCGCAGGATCAAGCAAATATTGTATACATCCATCGGTTGCAGTTCCAATCGCATCGCCGGGAGGGACATGGCGGAACTCACTTGCAAAAATCCTCTCACCCAACTATCCGGCAGATCGATTTTCACTTCTTTATAAGTTTCTTCACGGGTCGTTTGTACCTCAAACCCGGAGGGATCGACCTGAAATAAAGTATTTTTGTAACTGCGGATTTTTTGAAATTCATTGTAAAGCGCCGCAGAATAATCGATATTCGTCGTACCGCAAGCAAACTCGCGGATATTGTGAAAAACCTCGTAACTCGCCCCCAAACGACCGTAACTCGACTCATCCTGTGAGAAGCACTCGAAAAACACCTCGTCGGGATGTACCGTAATGACTGGATCGAGGACGAACCACATATCGTAATCTCGCTTGTAGAGATAGTTATAGTATTGTCGTTGCGCTTTATAAAATGCCGACCAACGATTACTACGATTTTGATAGAGTTCTTGGAGTTGGCTGTTTAGCGCTTCCATGCGTTCTCGCACTTGCGATTGCTGCGCTGCAACTAACTGCCAGTCCAGGTCATCCTGTTGCGATCGCCAGGCTTGATATTCCGTCCGATCCTTCGGTTTGAAACGCAGATCCGACACCACGACATCGTGCAACGCGCTTATCGCCTCGCGAAAGGCAATATTTTTCCGTAATTCTCCGACAAAGTAAGTGGGTTGGCGCTTGACATCCGGCGAAAAGGACATTTCCGTGCCAGTCCCACTTTCATTGACTGCGGTACTGCCATTGTAAGAATAATTAAATTCCATCGCGATCGATTGGGCTAAAAAGCGGCGATCTCATTATAGCCAACATTTGTACTTATTTGGCAAGGGAGAATGGGAATTTCCTCCTATAGTAATCGCGCTTCCGCTAAATCGCGAATTAATGGGGTTTTGGAACGAATATACCGATCCCAAAATGTTTGTTCTTCTCGGCTGAAGGGATGTTTCTGTCCCAGTTGTCCTACCAGTTGCGTTACCAGTTCTGTATCGCTGAGATTGAGAAGCGTTGTTGCCTGAGTTTGTTCGACTGAAACCCAGAGTTGGCGCAATATCGAAGCATTCATCTCTATACTCCTCTTGATAGAGTTCGATTGAAATCTAAAGAAAATCTTAAGGCAATTGGAGACTCTTGGACGGGAAAACAACGAATATAAAGAAAAAATTAAGAAAACGAGAAAAAGCGATACAAAACTTTAACTGGGACGGTGGCGGAGTCGAAACTGGTCGCTATCCACCGATTTAGCTGGGATTTGTGGGGACTTCGTGGGCAAAACTCTCGCGTTTGGTAAAGTGAAAAGCCCCGGCGATCGCGCCCCACACTTGTTCGTTCGTTGCGGGATCGAGTCCTTTTTCCCAACTGGTGAGGGTATCTGGGGTGACTTCAAAGGTACTGTCTAAGTAGGTTTCCTTATTCTTTCGCACCACTTTACACGCTTTTCCGGGTTCGACCTCTCCTTTGAAACTGTGACCCGTCCACCGAACGATAAAATCGCAACCGGGTAACTTTTCCAAATGGTCTGGAGTTAATCGGGAGAGGAGATCGCGATCGCGTGCAGCACCATAAAATGTTTCTTGTTGTTGGATTTTATAATTTTCAATCCCGATGCGATCGTCCACGACTTTCAATTGCAAAACCCGCAGGCGATAGGGTTGTCCTAACATAAAATCGTAAGCCTGTTCGAGTAATAAACTCGCACCTGATAAAAAGCCGCCCGGTAGCGGTCGCATGCAGACGCGGATATGGGCGAAAAAGGGAGGATTTTCGATTGCTTGTTCCTGATTGCTAAAATCGGCAGCCATCCAGCGAGCAAGGGTTACAATATCGGTAGAATGAGACATAACAATTCAAAATTCATCAATTCAAAAAGGAAAAATCTAGCTTATCACGGTTGTTCTTGAAAGCGAAAAATCAAAAATTGCGTGACTTGTCTTTGATTAAAATTATCATCGCTAACTAAGATTAAACTTTGCGACCCATCGGGCAAACGTCCGCCAAAGGTCATCCCTTCTAAATTATCGAGGCGAATGCCCAAATCTTCCAAGTCGAGTAACAGTTGTTTGTTTAAAGGCGTGACGGTACTCAACTCACCTTTCAGGGTAGCGATCCGAGAGGTATCGGTTGCTCCTCCCGTTACAACTTGAAAGAGTTTTGCCCCATTTTCTAGACCATCGAAGGTTCTTTCTAAACTGAGGAGAAAGCCTTCGCGATCGAGTGCCAGCAGTTCGGTTAAGCCATTGGCAATAACCCCTTCTCGCGCGGGAGCGAGGAGATAGAGATTTTCGGAAATTAAGAGGGGCGAACCAATGGGATTAATAACATAATGTAACAAGCGAATGCGAGGGGAAACTTCGGGCGTGGGGTCGATATTATCTTGAACGAGGGCAAATTCTGGGGCGGTAAAAACCCGATAAGGATCTTCGGGAATTAAACTGGAAATGCCGATCGCAAGGGCTTCAAATCCTAGATTTTCTTGTACCCCGTGGGGCGGATCTTCTTCACGCAGGGGGCGTTCGGGGACAAAATGGGCGGGAAGGGAAATCTCGCGAATATATTGTCCGGAGGTGCGATCGAATTCGGCAATAAAGGGGGAAATTTGACGACTGGGTACGCCTTCACTGGAGATTAGTAATGTCCCTTTAGGAGTCAGGGCAATTCCTTCGGGGTCGATCGCTCCTTTTAGGTACGGATTTCCCGTTTTATTTTTCAAAAATGTGACCTTTTCAATCTCAATCTGGGGTGTTCCTTCTGCCGGAACGGTTAAATTGAGGGTATAGAAACGGCTATTATTGCGGTCATCGGAAAGGGCGTAAAAACAATTGCGATCGCGATCGTAAGCGATCGCCGACAGTCCTCCCACCCGCGTCCCTTCATACTCCATTTTGGGGAGTTGAATGGTGTCAATATATTCGAGGGATAAATCTAAAAATAGACGCTCTCGGGCGCTAATTTGAGGGGGCGCGCACCCGGAAAGGGCGATCGCCATGACTACAGCAATGATTAAGGAAAGTAAAGATTTGTAACGCATTTCGATCGCACCGACGAGATTCGGACAACAAAATGTAGTTTACTCGTTTAGGTTGGACAAGGGAACATTTTTCTGTTGTTGGCAATCTCTAGTTTTTCCGTATAATTCCCTAAAAAAAGAATAATTTTTCTATCGGAAGTCGTAGGTTTTTCTTCCTGTCTCAGTAAATTCAGCAAATTTGAAGTTAAAATGGGCAATTCTGCGGATAATTTCTAGGGGACAATCGCGACAAAATAAAGGAAGAGTAAGGAATTTTACAGAAAAAATGATGCCATCTATCAATCGCGTTATGCCGAAACCCTCCAATTCTCCCTTACGCCCCAATCCCTTTAGTACCTATCGCAACCCAACCACAGGAGAATGGCTTGTCATCCATAACGCGACTGAAAATACAACGATTTTTAGCTCTTGCGAACTGAGTCGTTCTTCCTCGCCAAAACTGCAAATGACAGGGATACAGCACGGCGATCGCGATCGCAGCCACAACAAAGCAAGATCGATCGTGTCAACTCTCTCCCAATCCGGTTAAAATCTAAGTTGCAAAGTTGGCCGCCAAGAATGCCTAACACGCCTCAACCCAAAGAAACTGTAGAAGATTTCCTCTTCTTTTGCAGCGAGTATGCTCACAATGCGCTCAAAACACAAGATCGGGAAGTTCGGGAAGCCTTAGTTCGCCGTCAAATCCCCCCGCAAAAAGTGCATCGTTTAGAAACTAGCTACAGTATTAACATTAAGTTAGGCGACAATCTCGGTTTTAAGCCCATCAGAAAGACAATTTTACGCCAAATTAATGCCGCCGCCGATTTTTTGCGAGATTTTCAAATCGGGATTTTAGGTCAGCGCACGACCTTATTTCAACTTTACGAAATCGAATTCAGCTTCGATCGCCAAGCTAAAGTTTCCTTTGATTTTTCTGCGGGAAAACTCTTCATCAAACTCCCTCACTGGAAAGCGCGATGGTTTTCGGAATACTTGCAATATACAGAATTGCGGCAACTGTGGGCAAAAGGCGCTCATCTCCCCGCTTCTTCTCCCGTTCGTCGCGTTTGGTGGTTGTTTGACCCCTTGGGGGAATTTCGTTCCAATCTCAAATCAACGCTCATTTTAGCCGTACAAAAGCAAATTTTAGGTGTTGATAAACTCTTAATTCGCTTTGGTTTGTTAGAAGCGGAAGAAAGTGCCGAACAGTCGGGACGGCTTGCGGTTTCAGTTCCTCAGAGTTTCAAACAAGGCGCGATCGCTTATCTGAAAAGCGCGATCGATGAGAAAAAGTTAGGCTTTAATTTAGAATTTGTCCTTGAAAACCAAGATAATAAAGGTTTACTAGCCCTCATCAAACGATTTCAACAAAACCTTACGGATCCCCAACAAATCGAGGAGATTATCGATGTTGCCGCTCTGACTTTACAAGACAAGCTGAGACAAGAACAATCTAGCGTCGATATTAAAATGTTTGGTTTTGTGAATGTAGGGAACTATCATCGCATTGATGTGGATTTGAATTTGAGTACGGGATATCTGAGAAAATATGTAGAAGTCGTTCCCCGCAAGGCTGATGTAAAAGCGATTCAATTTGGTTTTGTGAATGTTTACACGATTGATGATATTACGGTAACGCCGAATTTTCACAGTGCAATTAAACTCGATTTTAAAACAGCCGCTTTTGAAAAGGCTCTAGATGAACTTAATATTTCCAAGAGTCAAGGATAAACCCACCCCCCAACAAGGGAAGAAACCCACCCCCCAACCCCCTCCCAAGAGGGGGAGTCGGAATGTAACCAATAACCAATAACTAATAACTATTTCCTAAATAAATGGGAATGTTCGGGATGGTAGAGACGCGATCGCGCATCTTTGCATTCTTTTAAAGCCGGACTGATTAAATACATTGTCGTCCGAATTAGATCGTATTCTCGTGACGTTACAGCCATTTTTTCTAGGGGAACGAACCATATTTTTTCATCCGGCCAGCCGATGCGAAAACAAATGGCTACAGGGGTATCGGTAGGATAATATTGTAACAGTTTGTCTTGTGCATTTTCTACGTGACGAGCCGCTAAATACAGAGCTAAACTCGCTTGATGTGCTGCTAAAGAAGCCAATTCTTCGGCTTCGGGAACGGCCGAAGCACTGCCGCTAATTCGCGTTAAAATAATCGTCTGAACCAATCCCGGAATTGTTAATTCCGTTCCTAATTTCGCTGCGGCTGCTTGATAGGCACTAATTCCCGGTATCAGTTCAAAAGGGATATTTTCGGCAATCAGTCCTTGAATTTGCTCTTGGATGGCACTGTAAAGGGATAAATCTCCCGAATGGAGACGCACTACAGAACGATTAGCACGGACGCGATCGCACATCAAGGGTAAGATTTCCTCGAGGGTTTTGCTTCCTGTGGGAATTAACTCCGCATCGGGACGCACATCCCGTAACATCTGTTTGGGGACGAGAGAATCAGCGTAGAGAATAACATCAGCATGAGTGAGGATACGATAGGCTTTGAGGGTGAGGAGTTCGGGATCTCCGGGACCCGCGCCAATGATATAGACAGCGTTTTTGAGAGGTTGAGGCATAACAGGCAAAACAATTGCAGATTTTCAGTTTTGCGGAGGAGCGATCGCTTTGTCAATACCGCTTGCTCGAGTAATGCGTAGAACAAAAGGAGATATATTTTATGGATTTTCGGGCGATCGCAATTAATGAAGAGATCGAACAAGAAATCTCAATTTGGGCAGATGTAATAATTCAAGAACACAAGCAATCGATGTATGATGGCAAACATTATCTCCAATGGGAGAAACCTTGGTATTCAGGAGGTACAGACGCTTGGGTTGATTCTACTTGGTGGTTTGAGACAGCAAAATATCGTTATGAGCAACTCAAGAATATGGGAAATATTTGGCTACCTAATGAGCTTGAAATATTATCCCGTTATTCACCACAAGAGTATAAAGAATTAGCGAGACAATATATTGATTGGTGGTACGAACGGTGGCACGGTCACGATCCAGAATCTTGGTTTGAATTAGTTTTACAAGTGTATCCAGAGCATCCCTTACTAACTGAAGATTTACCCGATTACCCACCCGAAAATTACAGAGAATGGTCGATTTTAGCCCGTATTGATAATAAAGAGGCAATTGCCGTATTGCGTGACGAGATTCTAGAAGGAATTAAAGATCCAGAATATTTCTTTTGGGCTAATTCAGCTTTGGAAGCAGTAGAGCACAATCTGGCTGCCAAAATATTTTCAACAGAAGAACTAGAACAAGTGAAACAAATTGAAATGGAAATCGCAAAAAAGGATATACCAACTCAAAATAAAGGATGGAATTGGGAAATTTCTGACCAACAATCAATTCTTACCTCAGCCGTTTTGTTAAAGTGGTGGGATATTGTTGATGCTATAGTAGAAAATCAATCTTACCTAAATGGGTTTGTTGAGAGTTCTCTTATTCCTACTGATGATATTTTATGGTGGAGCTTAACAAGTCATAAATTATTAACTCAAAAATTTGTCGTCTCTTTTAAATCACACTCTGATATTAATCGTTTTCCTTCCAATTCTCTTGCTCTGGCGATCGCATGGAAACGCAGCATCCAAAAAACAAATATCCTATGACAGCAAAAAAGAGTGAATCGACCTTATCAAAAAAATCCTCTCGGAAAATCGATCGCAAATGTCAGTTTGGTAGGCGATCGCCTAGCGAGATGATTCTCAAAGGGTTGGAGATCGCCATACCGAGGCAATAATGCGGGAAATCCTTGACTGAAGCAGGGAAATGCCAAAGCGCAAAAAAATTTTCGAGATTTTCCGGATGAGCCTTCTTAGCAGAGAAGAGAGTAATGGTAGATGCACCCTGGTTAGTCCCCAGAGTTTAACTCTGGGACTTTTTTTTCTCTTTTTTTATTCGTCACGATTTAATGCCGTCGCGATCGCCTGTTGAGAGGCTTCTCGATAGGCAATCTCCAAATACTGTTTCACCATCGCCGCTTCTGATGCGGGTAAGGGTAAATTCCCCAATAACTCTAAAATGCTTTTATTATCGGGAGAGGGTGCGATCGCCACTAAATCCGACTCTAAAGGCTCGTCGTAATCCCAAAATCCATTCAGAGTTAATGGCGTTTTTGTCGCTTGTTTTACTGCCGCTTTTTTCTTTGCGCTTCCATCGCGGCGATTTTTAATTCCCTTTCCGCGCAACTGCCGCAAGGCTTCTAAAATTTGTTCTTTCGTGCGTCCGCGTAACTGAAACAAAACAAACGGATCTTCGCTAAAGCGCTCGGCCAGATCGTAGTATACTGCCCCGATATGCTTACAGGGATTAGCTTTATCCGGACAAGTACAGCGCGAGTGAATATCGGCTAACGCAAAAGGAAATAAAGTTAAGCCATTTGCTGTAAAAACTTCTTCAATATTATCGGGCATTTCTCCCGCTAATAATTGCGCCGAATAAATGGCTTTTTCTGACAGAGTTTCGATCACAAATCCCCAATCTTCATTACTGAATGGACTGAGAGATAGAGAAACTTGATAGGGTTCGGGTTCGCTTCCTTTGACCCGCGCAAAAACTCGAGCGCCGCTAAATTCAACCGAGAGGACATTGCCTTCATTGGCGTATTTCCTCGCCCGTTCTAGTCGTTTCTTGAAACGATAGGAATCCAATAATTCCAACCATCGTTCTACCCACCATTCTCGGCTTTCTAGTTCGTAATCAGGCATTGTTTTAGGGTTTGAGGTTTAGGACAAAAACATTAACTCTACCAATAACTAATAACCAATAACTATATTATCATTCGAGGTTTTGCGCTCGGTAGAAGGTTTCCAAACTGTCGATATCCCCGACAAAGCGCCAGTGCCAAGGTTCGTAACTGATGCCTTGGGGATTGTTACGTGGAAAGGATAACTCGAAATTATAACGGGCGGCGTTGTTTTCCAACCAGCGAAAGGCTGCCGTATTTTCAAAACCAACGCTTAAGTGAGTTGAGGGTGCTCGGCCGTCGCCAATATCGATCGCGTAACCCGTATGGTGTTCGCTGTAACCCGGAGGTGCGCTCACTTCGGCCCGTTCTTCCGCATTTTGCTTGCGTTGCGCCTTGATATCGAAAAAGAGGTGATGCTGTTCGGTCACGGTACGATAGCCCGAAAGAGCCGAAAGAACGATCCCCTGCGATCGCGCTGCCTCTGCCATCAGGATGAATTTTTCTGCCGCAGCACGACGCAAGCGAACCCGGCGATCGGCGGTAATTGCTTCTAGATCGTCTACAGGTGCTTCTTCATAGGGTAAATGCCCCAAAACGCCGTCTTTGGAGGCAGTTTTATCTGCGTCGTCCCCGTCCTGCCAGCCGGAATCCGGTGCGGCAACTGCTGTCGCCGATCCCTGTCCTCCAGAATTAGCAAGGGGTTGAGTCGCGCGGTTGAAGAAAAATAAGGCCATGATAATGGCGATCGCGCCAAATCCCGTCATGCCTCCCACCAATACCCAGACCCATCGGCGAGAAGGTTTTGAGGATTGCGGCATCTCTCGCAGGGCGATCGGTATCTCGCGCCCAGTACTGCCTGCTAATTTTGTCGATTTACTGGATTGGCTCGCCTTCTTCAAGAGCTTTCCACTCCTACACTCAAATCTAATAACCTAATTTAACGAATTTTGGCCCTTTTTCCACAGGAAACGAGTATTATTTTTGCGAGTTGCAAATTTCTCCTAAAAAACTCGCCACAGTTTGATTGAAAATTTCCGGTTCGCTGAGAAATGCCCAATGATGGCTGGGGACTTCGCGCATTTGTAATTGTGTTAGATACGTTTTATAAGGTTTGAGTTGAACTTCCGTGCGATTGAATCCCGCTTCGGGTTTGATAAATAAAGCCGGCAAATCGATATATCGGGTTAACCCCGGCACGTTCATGACTTCTTCAAAAATCCCATCCCGTGCCGAGATAACGAATTTACTTCCCCACGTCCCATCAGATTTTTCTTCTATTCCGGCTTGAAAAACTTGCTTTTGAAAATCCGTCCAACTGCGATATTGTTTGAGTTGTTTTGCCTGTTTTTCCGCTTCTTCATAACTAGCAAAAGGACCCATTCCCTTTAAAAAAGGCAAAACGCGATAGAGTAGGGGAAACGTAAATTTCATCCAACTCGGCATCGAGCCGATAAATACAGGATCGACTAAAATCAAACTGCGAATTTGTTCGGAATTTTGCATAGTCCAAACACATCCCAACTTTCCCCCCCAAGAATGCCCCAAAATATGAGCGGAATGCCAGTTTAAATGTGCCATCAGCGCTTGTAAATCGCCGATAATTTCATCAAAACCGTATCCGGATTCTGGTTTGCTGGTTTCGCCATGACCTCGCAGATCGGGGGCGATAATATGATAGTCTTCGGCGAGAGAGTCACCCAAACTGCGCCAAACTAAAGCATGATCGGCGAGTCCATGCAATAAGATCAGAGGTTCTTTACCTTGATTCCATTCTAAGTAAGAGAGTTCGATATTATCGGGCAAGGATAGTGTTTTGCGAGCAAACATCATGAGTCCTCGTGTAAATAGCGATCGCAATCCATTTTAGGCGATCGCCACTCAACTCAATTCAAATTGAGGCACTTTAATTCGCGATCGATTTGTAAAATTTGATTCCAGAGAGGCAGCAACGGGATTTGACTCACTCCAGAAAACTGAGGATCGCCTGTTTCGATAACCAGCCACCGTCCATTTTTTGACTGTCCGATATCTATTGCAATATAAGGAACATTCACTCGTCTTGCGGCTTCTTTGGCTAGATTTAAAACTTGTTGCTTTTCAGGTTCGGAGAGTATTTTAAGCGGATCGTCTCCATCCCAATAATATCCATAGCCTAACACTTTTTGACGATAGAGAAAAACGCGATACTCTCGCCCCAAAGGAAATCCTTCTCCAGAAGTACGACTGTAACGCAATTTGACTAACTTTCTGACTAGGACTCGCCCTCGAGTACGTCCTTCAAGGGAGAGTAACTGCACGGTTAATTGTTCTAATTCGTCCAAATTTTCTGCAACACAGGCTTTCCAACCGTGCTTTTTTCTCGATTGTACTGCACCTTTGACGAAGGCAGGCAAACCAACTTTTTCGATAGCCGATTGGCATTGATTCTGATGCGTTAAAATAAAAGTCTCTGGGGTTAATTCTTGTAATCTTTCACAAGCGCGATCGCATTCCTGCACCAGCAAATGTTCCGTCGGATTATTCAACAGGCGAATATTCTTGTTTAACGCAGCAGCATAAATCGCTTCATAACGAGAAAGAGTCGGAATATAACCGATCCAAATTCCTAAAGTTTCCTCTGCTTGTTTGGGAATGTGCCAAAGGGCATTTTCCGCCGTTCCGCAAAGGCTAAAATCATCGGGAATATAGTAAACCTTTGCACCTAATAATTTGGCGGCTTCCGTCACAGTATGATTTTCTTGGCGACTTGCACTGGGAGGAAGGCGATCGCTATCTTCGCTCAAAATAATCATTTTATTGGTTATTGGTTATTGGTTGTTAGGATTCAAGATTGGCATGGTTTGGATCGGGGTCAAAAGAAAATTTAGGAGATTTTCCGCAATCTGTGTATTATTAATGTAGTATAACAACGATCGCACCTTGAGAGCGATCGCTATTTTCAGCAAACAGGAGTTTAGATCCGTGAAAATCTTGAAATATACTCGCAACATCGGCATTTCTGCTCACATCGACTCGGGTAAAACGACCTTGAGCGAGAGAATTTTATTCTACACTGGAAAAATTCACAAAATCGAGGAAGTTAGAGGCGGCGGTAGCGGCGCAACGATGGATTATTCCGACTTGGAAAAACAACACGGAATTACGATTAATTCTGCGGCGACGACTTGTTTCTGGAATGGTCATGAAATTAATTTGATCGATACTCCGGGGCACGTAGATTTTACCATCGAAGTCGAACGCGCTTTGCGAGTATTAGATGGGGCAATTATGGTACTTTGTGCCGTTGCTGGCGTGCAATCTCAATCCATTACCGTAGATCGCCAAATGAAGCGCTATCGCGTTCCTCGCTTGGCATTTATCAACAAGATGGATCGGGCGGGTGCAAATCCGTTTAAAGTCGTCGAAGCCTTACGGGATAAACTGAATTTGAATCCTGTTCTCTTGCAATATCCAATGGGTACAGAAGATGATTTTGAGGGCATTATCGATTTGATTGCCATGCAAGCCTGTTATTTCTTAGGAGAAAAAGGGCAAGAATGGGTTAGAAGAGATATTCCCGATCGCTTCCGCGAAGATGCCCTACAAGCACGAGATAAACTTCTGGATACACTCTCATTTTATTCAGAGGAAATGACGGAACACTTGTTAATGGATGAAGAGATTCCTAATGAATTAATTTGGGAGGTTATTCGTCAAGCAACATTGTGCTTAGATATCGTTCCCGTTTTGATGGGTTCTGCCTATAAAAATAAGGGCGTTCAGAACTTATTAGATGCGGTGACGCTGTATCTTCCTTCTCCTAGCGATCGCGAAGTCGTGACGGCGTTTGATGTGGCAAATCAAAAGGAAACCTCAATTTCTGCCGATCCCGATGCGCCTTTAGTGGCTCTGGCGTTCAAGTTAACCGATGATGAATTCGGACAGCTAACTTATCTGCGAATTTATTCCGGTACTTTACGAAAAGGAGAAAAACTCCTGAATACTCGCGTCCAAAAAACCGTGCGAGTGAGTCGTTTGGTACAGATGCACGCAGACGAACGCCAAGAAATCGAGGCAGCGAGTGCGGGTGCGATCGTGGCCGCGATCGGCTTAGATTGTGCTTCTGGGGATACCCTGTGTTCTGAAGGCACAAATCTATCCTTAGAGGGAATGTTTGTCCCCGATCCCGTCATTACCCTTGCCATCACTCCCAAAACTCAAGAGGATATCGCCAAGGTTGCCAAAGCGTTGCATCGCTTTGTACGAGAGGATCCTACCCTGCACGTCAGCACCGATCCCGAATCTGGCAAAACCCTCATTTCCGGGATGGGGGAATTGCATCTGGAGATTTACATCGAACGGATGCAGCAAGAATACAAGGCAGAAGTGTACGTGGGACAGCCTGCGGTTGCCTATCGGGAAACCATTACCCAAAAATCTCGCTTTGATTTCCGACTCAAGAAACAATCCGGCGGCCCGGGTCAGTACGCCCATATTATCGGCTATCTAGAACCTTGCGAAGACGGATTTGTGTTCTGCGATCGCGTCGTTGGGGGTGCTATTCCCAAGCAATTTATCCCCGCTTGCGAAAAAGGCTTCAAAGATGCCGTGACGACAGGGTATTTGCAAGGATATCCCATAGTCGGGGTCAAAGTGGTTTTAGAGGGGGGATCTTTCCATGCCGTTGACTCTAACGAAACTGCCTTTCGATCGGCGGCAAAGTTGGGTTTTGAACGAGCATTTTCCGAAGCAAAACCGACAATGTTAGAACCGATTATGGCGGTAGAAGTAGAAACACCGGGTGAATTTACCGGACGGGTGCAAGGAAATTTACTCTCTCGTCGCGGGGTTTTAGTCGGGTCGGAAGTAATGCCGGATTATACCGTTTTGCGGGCAGAAGTTCCCCTCGCGGAAATGTTTGGTTATTCGACTCAGTTGCGATCTTTGTCATCGGGAATGGCAACATTTTCGATGGAATTATCGGGCTATAAAACCATGCCGGAAGGAGTAATGGTATAAACTGAAAGGGGTGCAATGATGCGCCCCTTTTTTTAGAGTGCGATCGCCAGAATGGTTCATTTCACATTATTGTCTATATTTGCAGAAGTTGCGATCGCGATCTTTATATCGATCTTGGGTTAGAATACAAAATGCACTCGCATTTTCACTCTCATCAATGCTCGTATTATTGCTGACTCATGACCATCAGCTAAAGGAGTAATCATAATCGAATTCCGTACATTTCTTCGAGTTCTTTTTTATATCGTCGATACACTTCCGGAGAATTTAGCCTTTGAGCCGTTTCAAGTTGACTCAATTCATCTTGGTCAAACTCTGAAAGATTTATTACTATGAAATTTCTCTCTTGCCCTTTACCAAATATGCCTTCAGAGTCGCATTTTGATAATGCTGTTAAAATTGTATCTTCAATCACTTGATAAGTTAATCCAGAATCAAACTCGCTTAAGCCGCAGAGGTAATTTGGAACTTCACGAAGCATTTGATTAATTTTCTCAAAATATCCTCCTTTATCTTCTGGATATCCCCAATCACCGGGATTCCAGCGAATCTCTTGTTTGATTGCGTCGATCTCTTTACTATCCATTTGATATATCTCATCAAAATATTTCCGATAATGCTCTTTATACGTATAATCGCGAGGATTCCAACATAGTT
Source organism: Cyanobacteria bacterium P01_E01_bin.42 (assembly GCA_039194995.1). Taxonomy (GTDB): domain Bacteria; phylum Cyanobacteriota; class Cyanobacteriia; order Cyanobacteriales; family Spirulinaceae; genus CCY15215. The sequence continues at coordinate 31,693 of JBCCVR010000055.1, forward strand.
CTTTTTTTATTGATTCTATGTAACCACCATCGCATTGATTGATAAAATATGCTATTGCAGTTTTTTGTAAGGATTCTTCAGTATTATAAAAAGGCATCAAATACCCAAAAATACCAGAGTGATGAAGAGTAAAAACATACATTATCTCGTGAAAACTTTGCTCTTTTGCCTTAAGAAAAGCTAACTGAGTTGCTTGATAGGTCAAATCGTGCAATTGCTTAAAAGTAAAGCTCAATGTCATTGTCTCTAAATTTTGACGTATACCTTTGATTGATTATTACATCAATAAAAAGCAATAGAGAAAGACTTAATGTTTATTTTATAGGACTTACGCAGTCAAAAAATTTCGCCCCCCTAGCCCCCCAGATTTGGGAGGGGATCGAAGTCAAAGTCCCCCAAACTTGGGGGATTTAGGGAGCTGGTGCGTAAGTCCAGTTTTAGTTTTTTGTTCTTTCAATCGATCTTGAGTACGATCGCAGTTAAATCGGTAGGGTGCAGTTAGCGACAGCGTAAGGCACCAATCTCTCGATTAGTTGGCGCGTTACGCTCCATTTTATTACGCTAACACGCCCTACAACCCAAATGAGTATATTTTAAAATGCGATCGCTTTTGATTTCAAGCAGTTTGAGGTACGTTAATTAATGGCTGTGGTTGCGGCAAAGTCTTCCGATCTTGTTGATATTCCTCAATTAATAGTTCTAAAACTTCTCGTGCATTCTGTAACGCTTCTTCGTAGGTTTCTCCATGAGTATGATAGGTTTGACTGGGAAATTCTGGCAAATGGACTAAATAACAGCAGTCCTCGTCGCTCCACTGAATGACAATTGTATAGTGTAAATTCATTCTTCTTGTTCTCCTTCTTGAAGGGTTTGTAATTTAGCTAACTTTTGACTGACTTCTTTTTCTTGGTATTTTTTAGCATCATCTTCATCTTTCCCAGAAAGAGTAATTGGATCTTCAGGAAGCAGAGGATGATACCAACGAGTATGACTTCCTTTGGCAGATCTGTAGATGAAACCCGCTTTTTTTAGACGGCTTTTCAATTCTCTAATTTTTTGCGGCATTTACAAACTATTGCACCTTGATAATCTTGTTGGCTGTGAATCCAAGACTAATATTAATTTTCATTGTTGAAATATACCCGCCGATCGCCCCCTAAAACCCGAAAATCTTCCTCATCTAATTCAACGGGTGTACCACTGCGAATGAGTTCGACAAAATCTTCATTGGGAATCATAAAACAAAGGGCATACAGCCTCTCAGAACTGGTATTTCGGATTTCGTGAACTCCCATCGGTGGCACCAGTAAACTATCTCCAGCTTGAATAGAAACGGTCTTTCCATCGCAGGTTGCTTCTCCTCGACCTTTGAGGATAAAGAACATTTCTATCGCAATATTATGACGATTGGGGGGCGTTTTTCCACCGGGATCGAATATTTCCACGCAAAACGTTAGCGAGGTTGCTGCGGTTTCGGGATCGAAGACGATCGCCAAACGATTGGTATCATGAGGACTGATGCGATAAGCAGCATAATCCTGAGGAGATTTGAGCGTGGGAATCATGCAGCGAGTCGGGATATCGTAACAATTAGCAATACCATCTAGGGAAATACTCATGGCTCTCGGAAGAGGGAGATTTTATAATTTTTGCCCTCCAGTATAGACGATGCCAATAAGATTGCACGAACTTAATTAAGAGTTAAGATTTAGGAGCAACGATCGTGCCATGCAATTATTATTTGTTTTCAAATCGATTGCGATCGCATTCCCCAAAAACATAACAATAATTTGATGCGATCTCATCTTCCGCACTATTATCATCGGCGATCGCGCATTGGAATCGATCGTCGATCGATGGCGATCGCATTCTTCGCGATATCACCAAAGTGGATCTGATTCTACAACGGAATTGCTCCCTAACCCTCATCCGTCTCTATCTGTAGCATTCCTTGTAAGAGAGGGGTTGGAGTCTTTACTTCTAATTGACTCAGGACTTTTCTCATACTTAATCCTCCACCATTAGCCGTAGCAGTATCTTGGATATATTGAGGAAGGCGCGAGATTAGCCCGCGAATAGACCAAGAGGTGAAATCTTGGAGTGCAGGTTTTTTGAGATCGAGGATTTCGTAATATTCTTCAATCGTTTGTCCTAGTTCTAGCAAACCGATCTTTTTAGCGAGGAGTCGTCGATGATACTCCGAGCGCACGTAATGTCGATAGGCAAAGAGATCGTAAAAACGATCGAACTTTTCGCGATCGGGGATCTCGATGAGTTTCATGGTTCGCGGTGATGTGGGATCGGACGATACCTGAGAATTGTAGCCACCTACCAAATTTACTAGCTTAGAACCTGCTTGGAGTTCTTCAAGAGGATAAGCCATTGTGCTAGATGCTGCACTATACTTCTCGACAAAACCACAGAGGTATTCTGATATTTTCCAGCGACCTCCGGGTACATAGCGGTTGAGAGTTTGTTGTATTATTGCCGGGGAGGCATAGCGTTTAATCGGTCCGCGCGCGCTTTGGACGACTATCCAAAAATTGCGATCGTCGAGTGCCATAAGGACGTGAGGCATCTCCTCGCGCGTTGGCGGTTCAATCTTTGTAAACACCGCCAATATCCTTTTATAAACTTTGTTATACAAGATTTCAACGGATTCTTTTAAAAGACTACTATAGTTATCGAGGGATTTGTACTTGAAGGGCAAGATGAAAATTGAAAAATTGGCGAGGGCCTCAATAAAAGCAGAGAGTGTAAATGGGTAATCCCAAACCCTCTTCAAATCAAGCATTGGAGGTTCGAGATTGCCCGTCCAAGCACTTTTATAAATCCACTCATCCACATAAGATCGCGTCCAGTATTTGTCCTCTAAATCTTTATCTGTTGTGAAACGTCCCAATGCATCCTGAGCATCATCGTTAAAATCCACGTGCATCCTAGCTGGTGTTGTCTCCTCTTCTCTATTTTCCTCACTTTTGATATTTTCCAAGCGAAAGAGGGCTGCGTCAGCCGCCCTTCGTAATGTATTAACCTTATCTAAAATCTCGCTCCTTGTATCGGTAATCTCCTGACTTAACTGTCTGTCATGTATCTTGTCAAGCTGTTCGACCATTATATTAACCTTATTGTGAATCTCATCGATTTGTTTTTCCATCTGACTTTTCGATGGTTTGAGAATTCCTAGAAATGTGAGGACAGTTTCAGCAGTACCAATTCCCGAATAAATACTCTTGACGACATCAACAACCTTTTTTACTCCTTTGTAAGCATCACTTAAACTAGAAATAACTGAAGAATTTGTCGAACTACTTGAAAAATTAGTCATTTTTAGATTATTTTCCGTTACGAATTAATAGTTTGATCTCCTCTCGCTCATTTCCTAGATCGGGGGAGGATGCCGCGATCGTACTCTAATTTTTTGCAAAGAACAACCCTTTCAATGTCACTTGCGATCGATAAGATACAAGGTGGCATAGTAATATAATTTAATTCTTTCCAAATTCATTAAAATTTACTTAAAATATTCGTTTCTATCTACCTCTTATCAGTAGTACGGATTAGAATTGAGTCGTTTAAAAATAATGAGGATGTTATTGCAGAAATTTTTAACCCACCCAATTGACTGAGAACAGAACCCAATAAAGCAAATAGACGAGAAGCATGGAATTTTTATATAGACTACGATGGGAAATTAGTTTTTAAAAACAATAATC
>JBCCVR010000056.1:0-34952 GCA_039194995.1 Cyanobacteria bacterium P01_E01_bin.42
CCTGTCACGGCGGAAGTTGCGGGTTCGAGCCCCGTCAGTCCCGTTTAAAATTTATATCTCCTTGACTTTCCTCTTTACCTAATACGTAAATTGAGATGTATAGATAATTAAGATGTATAGATAGTTGAGATGTATAGATCTGTATTTAGAATTACGACTATAATCTTTCCTTTTACAATTAATAAATCTCGCATCAAAATTGTCTTTTTGATGCGAGATTTATCTTTTACTGGTTAAAGTCAGAAGGTGAAATTTTCTAGGTGAAATTTAGCAGTGCGATCGCAAGCTGCGATTTCGCAATCTTAGTAAATTTCTTCTTCTTGGTGAGTCGCAATTTTGCAGTCGGAAGTCGCCTTCGCTACACAAGTTAAAACGAAACCTGCTGCAATTTGGTCATCATCCAAGAAAGATTGCTCGGACTGATCGATCGTGCCTTCTAGAACTTTACCCGCGCAAGTAGAACAAGCACCCGCACGGCAGGAGTAAGGAAGGTCATAACCTTGTTCTTCCGCTACATCAAGAATGATTTCATCTTCGGGGACGGTGATAACTTGTTCGCCATCGGGGGTTACTAAAGTTACTTTATATTCAGCCATGAGTCAAACTCCTCTATGGTTAGTTGGATAGCAGCCTGTTGGCCTTTGCATATTTGCTTTCTTTTCCGATCCTACGGGAAAAGGTTCTCATGTTTAGGCCGCATTAGAAATGACAGTGTGAATGAAATATTAAATAAAAATTATTTATATCCCATTTGGGGGAGGATTTCCGAAAAATCAAGGTAAGTAAATTTCGGTAAGCCAGAATACATAGGAGTTTGTCCGTCTTTGACACGGAATCAAGTCTTGCTAATATCTATGATTACAATAATAAGTATTTTTTATATTTGAGAACGATTACAATAGATAAAGATAAAGAAAAAGTTAAATAATCATGAGTCAGTTGGATAAGCTGCTAAAGATTGGCCTGGCAGGTACGGGTTATGCGGCCAAACAACGAGTTGAAGCCCTACAGTCAGAAAGCGATCGCGCATCGGTTGTCGCGATCGCCGGACGCAATCGGAAAAGTCGGGATATTTTATGCGATCGCTGCGGTGCGAAGGGACTGGAGACTTGGCAAGAATTGCTGGAAATTGCCGAAATTGACTTAATTATTATTGCCACGATCAATTGCGATCATGGCGCGATCGCCCTTGCCGCGATCGAAGCAGGCAAGCACGTCATTTGCGAATATCCCCTCTCTCTCGATCCCGATGAAGCCCAAACTATCATCGAACTCGCGCGATCGCGCCGTCAATTTCTCCACGTGGAACATATCGAGATTTTGGGGGGATTGCATCAAACCATACGGGAAATTTTGCCCCAAATTGGCGAGGTGAATTACGCTCGCTATATCACCATCAAATCCCAGCATCCCGCCCCCCAATCTTGGACTTATCATCGCGATCGCTTCGGTTTCCCCTTCAGTGCGGCGCTTTCTCGGGTTCATCGCTTAACCGATCTATTTGGGACGGTAGAATCGCTTAGCGGTTACTCGCGGTTTTGGCAGGTTGAGGAATCTGATTTTTATACAGCCTGTTTGTGTAAAGCACAACTCTGTTTTACCAATGGTTTAATTGCCGACTTGGTTTACGCGAAAGGCGATCGCTTTTGGCAATCGACTCGAACTTTTGAACTACACGGTAGCCAAGGCACCTTGATTTTTTCCCCCACAGGAGGAGAACTAATCCGAGATCGAAAAACGACTGCCATGGAAGTTGGCAGCCGTCGAGGATTATTCGCTAGGGATACAACATTAGCCTTGGATGGTTTGCTCGCAGACAAACCCCTCTATATTTCTCCTGAATCTAGCTACTACGCGCTAGTTGTTGCCGACACCATTCGACAATCGGCGGAAACCGGACAGACAATCGAGATAACAAGATGAAGCTGATGGATGAATTTTTAGCTCCTCCATACTCCCTATTCCCTACTCCCTACTCCCTTCTAAGAAGCAATCGGAGAGAGGAGAGCCGTTTTGCGACTGTCAAACAGTTTCGAGAGACTGTCGGTAATAATCTCGACCACAACCGGATCGCAATCTTGGAGAAACTCTTCCCCAGTAATCTCGTCTTTAAAAAACGCCTTCGATTTCCCCAACAAATCGCGAATGCTATCGAAGCCGATGATCTTCACGATTAATGTTGTTAGGGGAGAGTTTTTAATATCGTAGGGAGAATCGCTAAAGCGTCCTTTCGAAAGCAGGTCGAAGACTTCTCTTTCCATTTCTCCTTCAAGAGGATAGCGATTGGAAACATCTGGCAGAAAATCTTCTAACTTTTCAATGGACAATCCCAAGGGGTTGAGTTCTCCCATGATGGTCGAGAGGGGAATATTTCTACCGAAGCGCCGCGATAGCGCTTCTAACAACGCCATAGTAAAGAGCTTGCATCCCAGATAGAGGCGAGCAATTTTGATATTGCGATCGGCGCGATCGAGCTTGTTATGAAACTCGCGATCGTTGGGTTCGCCTTTGAACTGCTGAAAAACTAAATCAGGTTTGAGAAAGTGCATGAAACCTTCCATTTTTTGCAAGGCCACGCGATATTCATTCACCGTATAAGAACTGGGATTTTTTAAATTGTGATTGGTTTCCGGCAGCAAGCTCCAAGTATTGTCGAGAAAGCGAGCGGAACTGGGATTAGCAAAACTCCCCACATCTCGATTGGCCATTCTGACAGAACACTGCACCGCTTCGATTAACTTACTCTCGTCCATACCGATATCGAGTTTCTCGTTCGTTTCCTTAACACGATGGAAAAGGTATTCGGCAGCGTGCAATCCCTCTTTTTCCGGGCGAAAGGGAATAGTTGCTTCAATACAAGTCACGATTTGCAGAAGCAACCCGTCATCCAATAGGGGTCCTAAAACCAGGGCGCAGACTAAAGCGCTCAAGAACTCATTTTGCCCAGCAAAAGGCGATAGTTGCTGGCCGGGTTTAAACCCAAAAGTTCCCATGACCAAATCGAACATCCGGCTATCGGGGAGATCGGTTTCTTCGCGAATATACAGATGTTCTTTAATTTCTTCAATAAACGGTGAAATGTAGAAGGTTAGATTGAAATTAACACTTTGATCGACTTGGACGTAAACCAAATCGTGAAATAAAGCTGCCAGGACTTCAATGGCATTGGCAGAACCCCCGACCTCAAAAATGTGGTCTGGTGTATGAAAATAGCGCCACGGTCCGGTCATCGTTTGGACGATTAACGCAGTAATCCGCTCGAGCTCCTTGTGGTCAACATCTACTTTTAGCTGACCCATGGCCCACTCGAGCTTCTCGAGGCATTGTTGTTTATCCTGTTCGAAGTTCATCCAGACTTGTTGCACCTTTCGCTTAACTTAACTGCTATTTTAGCTAGGTCTGTGGAAAGACGATCGATCTTTTTCGGGGGAAATTGCGAATTTTGACAGAAGGTTTTCCCCCTTGAGGAAATTTTGCACGATTTTCTCTGACGATCGCCTGTTTCCCAACCCAATTTTCCCCCAAAATGAGGAAAAACATTACAAAATATTAAGAAGCGATGCTCGATGCGATCGCAATGCCTCACAATAATTGCGGAAGGTTGCTGACTGGGGCGATGCTTGATGACCGCAAAATCCCCCTATAGTTGGAAAAGCTAAGGCTGGAGAAAGTGCCAGCGAGCGATCGCAACTCAGTCAGATTTTTTTTGTTGGAGGAATCCATAAATGAGTATCGTCACGAAATCCATCGTGAATGCCGATGCTGAGGCGCGTTACCTCAGCCCCGGAGAACTAGATCGCATTAAAGCCTTTGTCACCAGTGGTGAAAGCCGCCTGCGGATCGCTCAAGTTCTGACCGAATCCCGCGAGCGCATCGTCAAAGAAGCCGGCGATCGCTTGTTCCAAATGCGTCCCGATGTCGTATCCCCCGGTGGAAATGCTTACGGCGACGAAATGACCGCAACCTGCTTGCGCGACATGGACTACTACTTACGCCTGATCTCCTACGGCGTAATTGCTGGTGATGTCACCCCCATCGAAGAAATCGGTTTGGTTGGCGTTGCTGAAATGTACAAGTCTTTAGGAACCGACATCGGTGCAGTCGCTAAGAGCGTTGGTTTAATGAAAGACGTTGCTAGCACTTTGCTTTCTGGCGAAGATGCCGCAGAAGCCTCGACCTACTTCGATTACGTTGTTAGCGCCATGGGCTAGGCGAGAAGCCTCCCTGTTAATAAGATTCCGCTTTTGCGGCTCGCAATCGATAAAGATTAGCTCAAATAAGGAAATCAAAAATGCAAGACGCAATTACTGCTGTTATTAATTCTGCCGACGTTCAAGGCAAATATCTCGATACTTCCTCAATGGAAAAGCTCAAAGGCTATTTCCAAAGTGGAGCTTTGCGGGTTCGCGCTGCTAGTGCAATTAGTGCTAATGCTGCTGCGATCGTCAGAGATGCCGTTGCGAAAGCTCTGTTATATTCCGATATCACCCGTCCCGGTGGCAACATGTACACCACTCGTCGTTATGCTGCTTGCATCCGCGACTTGGACTACTACTTGCGCTATGCAACCTATGCCATGTTAGCTGGCGATCCCTCCATCTTAGACGAGCGGGTTCTCAATGGTTTAAAAGAAACCTATAATTCTTTAGGCGTTCCCGTTGGTGCAACGGTACAAGCCATTCAAGCCATGAAAGAAGTCACGGCGGGTTTGGTCGGTGTCGATGCTGGTAAAGAAATGGGCGTTTACTTCGACTATATCTGCTCTGGCTTGAGCTAAGCACGAGAATCGAGATTGAATTCATTCAGATTCTTCAAGGTATAAGTTCGGGCAGTCGGCGATCGAGTGTTAGTGGGTCAAAGGCTTATCTTACTGGCTCGAGGTAGGTTTTAACTTCCTAATATTGGCGCGTTGACTCCCGAGCTTTGTCGTGTGGATCGAGCCACAACATCAAAGCAAACATATATAGCAAAGCAAATTTTTTCGCTTTTTAAAAACTGTACGTTTTTTTAAGAGCATTTATTCTCAGTTCAGGAGCGATCGATTCATGAGACAGTTCAAAATTACGGCCTGCGTACCTTCTCTGACGCGCACCCGCACCCAACGCGAACTTCAAAACACCTATTTTACCAAGCTCGTTCCCTATGAAAATTGGTTTCGCGAGCAACAACGGATTATGAAAATGGGCGGCAAAATTATCAAAGTCGAGTTAGCCACGGGTAAGCAAGGGATGAATACCGGGTTACTCTAAGTTTGCTCGAGCATACCGCAAGAATGGGGGGAGGTCATTTGCAGACCTCTCTTTTAGTTTTTATTAAAAGATGGCGCTGGATAATTTCGATTTTTCCAAGGCGATCGCGACTCTTTTGGGCGGTGATTATGAAAGAGATCGCGAAATTGGTATGGGGAATCCGGAAATCGCTTCGAGAATTGTGGAGATGCTTCGAGAAAACGCGGGAAGAATTCGGAAGTGGTTTACAATGGGAATGATTTCTTTAGCGAGAGGCGACCGGATCGACGACGCAAACCGCTATTATGAGGATTGTTCTCGTGCATATCCCTAGAGATCTGTACCCTCATCCCGTTTTTTCGGTAGTTTATCTGCAAACCCGATCGGAAAATTTTAGGCTAATGAAACAGACTAACCAACCCTTACATCTCGAATTTAATGCCGATCGCAGCTATATTGCGATTTTTTATGAAGATCGAGAAGTCGGTTTCTGTAGCCCGGAGATAGCTGCCCGAATCGTCGAAACTCTCAATGAAGACGAGCAGTTACACGAAGATAACGAAACTCTCACCAAGGCACTACAAATGGCTTGCACGGATTTGATCAAGCAGAAGGGCGGAAATCCAGCCAAGGTGACGAAGCTCATGGAACGCTACTTGGAAAATGCCAAACGCCCCGAACACGGAACTCGGGCGATCGCATTTCTGTTGCGAGATCGCCAAAGAGAACTCGATGTCAGCGACAAAGAGTTTGTATTTTTTTGTAATTCCTATCGATTATCGCCCCAAGAATTACGGGATATTTATCGTGGTAAAGAAGTTACAGACGACCAACTTAAGGTTCTCTCCCGCATTCTCGGCAAATCTGCCAAAGAACTGATGGAAATCCGCGATGGCTTTAGCAATAAGGAAATGAATACTTTGGCTCGCATTCTAGGAACATCTGCCAAGGAACTAACAGAACTACTAAAGTAACAATTAACAAACGAGTAATAGAATATTATTAACGCCTCTGATTTCAGGGGCTATAATTTTGAATTAATAATTTTGAATTGACTCGATTATCCATTCTTCTGATTTAGCACTTGCCAGTATTGTTTGGCAACAATTTCTGGAGTGAAGTGGGTGTTGAGATATTTTCTACCGGAATTTCCCGCCCGGTTGGCGACTTCTGGGTTTGCCGCGAGATAGCGAATATAATTTGCCAACCCTTCTGCATCACCATTGTTGAATGCCGCCCCGCATTTTGCGTCTTCTAGCAGCGATCGCAGATAGGAATGAGACTCGCAAACCGCGGCCACCGGGCGACCCGCCGCGAGGATGCCGTAAAGTTTGCTGGGGGCGACCAATCCCTCTAACCCCGGATTGATACTCACTAAAGATAGATCGCAGGCGGTCAGGGAATAGGGTAAAACCGATTTATCTTGGTAGGGTAAAAAAGTACAATTGGTCAGATTTAATTGTTCTACGCGCTCCTGACAGGCAGGTAACTGCGCCCCGTGACCAATAAAGAGAAATTGAACTGGGTCATCCCGCAATAAGTCGATCGCCGTTAAAATCGTGTCGAGATCGTGACAGCGGCCGAGATTGCCAGAATACTGCACGGTAAAGCGATTGTTGACTCCAAATTGGCGCGCAAACCAATTCTCTTGCTTATTGCGCGGTACGATCGCTTCGGGATCCGCCCAACTGGGAATAACGCTGATTTTATGTTCGACTTCTGGGCATTTGGCCGCGACTCGCTCTTTCATCGAGGAACTTAAAACAATAATTCCTCTCGCTTTTCGCCAGATCTTGCGGTTGAGCCAATCCCAAAATCTCACCAAACCGTGTTTTTTGGGAACGACTTGCAGGGCAACGGCAACATCGGGGTAGAGGTCGTAAAGCAAGCAGGCATAGCGAATGCCTAGCAATTTATGGGCAAGATAGCCCAAGACCGATAGATAGGGTGGCTCGCTGGTGAAGAGAAAAAGATGCTGGCTGCGCGGATTTTTGATCAGATGAGCGGCTACGCGAGCGCAAAACAATAGCCCGTTGATGGCTCGTCCGCGAATTCTCAACGGCCAGAGCCGAGATGTGCGCGATCGCCGCACCATCACTCTTTCGAGCATTTCCCATTTGGGGGCAATCCCCTTATTCTTGTCGAATACGTATCCCGGCTGTCCCGTAAAAATACTAATTCTCATGCCCAGCTTGCTCAATTGTGAGGCAAGTTCGGCAATCAATTGTCCCGTTGCAGCGTAGTCGGGTGGATAAAATTGCGTGACGATCAGGACTTTGCTTCCTTTTCTAGGCGCGAGCTTCGGATATTGACGATTTCTCTTGATGGGCTTTGATGGCAGCACTAAGAGATTTGGTAGATGTTTGTTGAGTGGATTCCTCATTCCCAATCCATGCCAGTAAAGAAAAAATCAAACAAAAATCAAGAATGGCGATTTTTCTTCCTTCAAATTGATTTTTGTAGAGTATTGCGAACTTATTATTGATAACTTATCTCCCTTGTTCGTGACAAGGGCAAGTTTACTTAGTGCAAGTGTTCTGTTTTCAGGATTTTCCTGACTCTTATCTTAAAATTGTCATTCCTCCTTCCTAGAAAATACTGAATCGATCGCCACGACAGAGTAACACAAATCTTTTTGTTGTGACACATCTGTAATTTTACTGACCGAGACGCAATAAGGTTATCTGTATTTCTACGAAAATTGGACTTCAGTAAATTTACGATCTTTTCATATTATCGAGTTTTTTGAGTCGCTCCCGGGCGACTCAAAAAAAGAAATGAATCGAAAATCAACTCACTCCTGCCATTTCTGACACGGTCTCTCGTTTGGTTTCTTGAAATAAACCAAATAAGCGATCGGCCCAATGTTTCACGTCATATTTAGTCACGGTTTCATACATTTTTGCCATGCGATCGTGCTGTTCCTCTACTGGCATTTCTAAAGCAGATTCAATCGCTTCATCCATTCGTTTAATCGAGTAGGGATTCGTTAAAACGGCTTGCGGTAATTCAACCGCAGCCCCGACAAATTCAGAGAGAACCAGTACCCCATCTTCACCTCCATGAGTGACGATATACTCTTTGGCAACTAAGTTGAGACCATCTCGCAAAGGAGTCGTCCAGCAAATATCGGCCGCTTTATAATAACCAATCAGATGATGAAAAGGAACGGGTTGCGTAAAGAGTAAAATGGGCATCCAATCGAGCTTGGCAAAACGTCCGTTGATTTTTCCTGCCAACTGCTCGATCTGATTTTGAGCGGTTTTATAAATCCGCATTCCCGCAGCCGCAGAAACACAAGTCATGACAAAGTTGATTTTACCGTGCAGGTCGGGACGGCGTTCTAAAAGACGCTCGTAGGCCTCTAACATTTCTCGATTTCCTTTCACGTAATCAACGCGACCTGCCGCAATAATTAGTTTTCGCCCGTTTAATTCTTGACGAACTTTTTCGATATGTTCTTGTGTTTCTTCTTTGTTTAAAACATTGAGAATATGTTGAGGATTCGTTCCGACCGGGAAAGGATCGATTCTGACCAATTGATCTTTGTAGCGAATTTTGCTAATTACTTCCGGTTCTGCGAGAGCCATGCCAACAGATGTCATATGTTCGGGAACGGGACTTTTTTCGACAATTTCGACATCTCGCAAACTCCTCGCAACATTAATAAAATTTTCTGAATAGCGAGGAATGTGGAAGCCGACAATATCGCAACATAACAAACTATCGACAATTTCTTCGCGCCACGGCAAAACATTAAAAATATCAACAGAAGGAAAGGGGGTATGGTGGAAAAAGGCAATGCGAGCATCCGGTTTTTGCTGGCGAATATAGGCGGCTGCCAGCCAAAGATTATAATCGTGAATCCAGATTAACGCATCATCTGCGGCTTCTTCACAGGCAGTTTCTGCAAATAAGCGATTGATTTCTTGAAAGTTTTCCCAATCTGACGTTTCTGAGGTGAAATGATAGGGAAAAGAGTGCAAAATCGGCCAGAAGGCTTCTTTGGAAGTAATATGATAGAAATGCTTGACTTGATCGGCACTTAGAGGAATTCGACACACGCTATAGTTTCCTTCTCCTTCAATATTAACTTTCTTTTCAAAACTCGCTTTTTGTTTGACATTGACCTGCTTCCATGCGATCCACGTTCCCCGATTCACGTTTTCAAAAAAACTTTTTAAGGTCGGCACGATTCCATTGGGGCTTTTTTTCGATTGATAGCGAATTACTCCATTTTCAACAACTTCATCGTAAGGTTCTCGGTGATAAAGAATAACTAAATCGGATTTCATGGCTTTTTGGGTAGACGTTGATTGAGTCGATCGATAAGGCTTATCGAGATAACAAGAACAAGAGTGATGCGGCTAGATTACACGGGTTTACCGATCGCGATAACAACTAAAAACGGAAACAATAAAGGGTTTTGCAGTTGCATTATTCTTATTTCGTACATTTGTACCTTTTGTCTCGCTTACAGAATACCACAATACTAAAATAATGTAAAGTTTGCGCGATCGCGAGAAGGAAACTCGAGCAAAAAAAACACAAACTCACCCCTACTTTTTTGTGTAAAATATTGAATCCTCGTAAAGGCAGAGAAAACGGCAACCTCAAATTGCGCTACACTAATATATCCGTCGTCTACAATACAAGAAAATCCATATGGAGCAAGATTCACTGCCCACAGAGATTATTTTGACCCACCCTCGAGAAAATTTAGGGGAGGTGTATTTGGATTGGATGCCACAGCCAGGGAATTATGTGGATGTGGCGGGCAGGAGTTATGCGGTTTTAGAACGACACCATCACTATCGCTACAAAATTGGCGGCTATCGCCTGCACAAAATCTCTATTTACGTTCAATCGGCCAAACCCCCCCAAGAACGCACCCAAATTGACGGACGCTGGATTATTGGCGATGCCAATTGCCGTTTTAATGCGCGATCGGAACTTTTGCGCTGTGCGGTGAATCCCGAAGGACCTTGTTCAGGATGTCGGAGTTTTGAAAGAGTAACCGATAGCGAGTAAGAAGAAAAAAATGCTGAGTCAAGCGTTGTTCTGGTACGGAACTTCGGTTAGCGATTAAATTGTTTTGATTGTGGAGAAGGGAAGGAATACCGGAAAATGAATAAATTCTTGAGGAACTGAGAATATTTTATCCCTCTGTCTTTGAACAATAGGAGTAGAACAATACCACCAAGCACCATTCCCGAACCCAGATAATCGTAGAAATGAAAGGTTTCACCCAAAAACCAAAAGGAGAAAAACGTGGCGGAGAGAGGCTCTATGGTGCGAAAAATAGCAGTCTCGTTACCCGATACCCATTGTTGGGCGACAATTTCCATCACGGTGACGATCGCGATCGCTACGATTCCTAAATAGAGCAACGCCCAAATATTGTCTGCAACGATCCCCCATTTCTCAGTTAACTCGGAAGCAGACCAAATTAAACCTAGAATAGCGGGCAGCCAACAACTGACTGCTGCAAGTTTGAGGGGCGAATGAATAGTAACGGCACGTTCGATAATCAGGATATAGGCGGAGTCCAGAATGGCCGCTAAAATCATCCAGATACTGCCAGTGAAAGATTCCCCACTGTACCAAGACATTAAAACGATCCCACTAAAAGCCATTGTTGTACAAATCAGAGTGAGTACGGACAAGGTTCTGCCCGAGAAAATTTCCCATAGAGTGACAAAAACAATACTCAAAGCAAAGGTAAACCCTGCTCGACTGGCTGATATGCCCTCAAGAGCCGTACAGGAAAGGAAAGAGACGCTGAAACAAAGCAATCCAATGATAGAGCCATCCTGAATGAGCGATCGGCTCGACTTAAAGACTAAGGGAGATAAAACAAGAGCCGCAATTGCATAACGACTCGTCGTGAGCAATTGTGGGGAAAGATTATTTCCGACTGCTTTGATAACAGGAAAAACCGATCCAAAAATCAAGCTGACTCCTACAAGCAAAACAAAGCCCAGAAAATAGCGAGAGAATGAATTTTTTTTCTCTACTAAAGTTTGATTTGTCATATCGATCTAAGATCAAAATATCTTGCTTTTTATCATGAGTGCTAGATATAAGTCAAGCTATACTATCAAAAATTTGTAATTTTTTTAATCATTGATAGTATCTGTTGCCATTGTCCATAAAAATCAAAAAAAATGTAACAAAGAGTTTTTTGTATTACAGTCTATGACGAAATCAATATGATTTCCCCTGTACGAATGTAGACTTATCGAGACCTTTATTTGTGATATTCTAGGTATGCATTTGTTAAAAAATGAGACTCTCGCAACCCCATCACAATCGAAAAAAAACGATTGGCTAGAGCAAGAAATCGCGAATCTAATCCCCCCGTCGGTAAATATTCCTCTCACCGATACAAAAGCAACCATAATGGTTGTCGATCTTGGATTAGGGGGATTATCAGTTATGGCCGCCTTGACTCAAAGGTTACAGGACATTCCTCTCTGCGACCGCGCCCGAATAATTTTTCTCAATCTTGAGTTTGATACTGCTATAAACTATGAAAATTCATCAACTCAAATAGAGATCGTTCAACAATTCGATCGGGATTTAGTTGCAATTTCATCACAATATCAACCTCATTTGCTACTGATTGCTTGTAACACTTTGTCTGTACTGTACCGACAAACTCAATTTATCCATAATCCTTTATTTCCAGTAGTCGATATTATCAATATGGGGGTTAAAACAATCGCCCGACATCTCGATAAGTTTCCACAGCAGAACGTTTTGATTTTTGGAACGAGCATCACTACTAATTCCCGCTTGTACTCCCAACATCTCGAAAGCTATGGAAGCGATCGAATTATCGAACAAAATTGCCCTTTTTTAGCAGAGAGTATTGAAAGAAACTACGCGAGTCAGGAAACAGAAGAAATATTAGAGTCTTGTATCGTTCAAGCACTCAATCAACTTGAATCGACCAATAAATCCATTGCCATTAGTTTAAACTGCACCCATTATGGTTATATTATCGACAAATTTCGATCGCACTTTGCCAATCGAGGTTATCCAAATATTAAAATTCTTAATCCTAATGCAAAGATGAGCGATTTCTTATTCAGTGGGAAAAACTTATCCCGACATCTGAAAACCGAAGTTCAAGTTGAAGTACTTTCTAAAATTCCTATTAGTTCTTCATTAGCAAAACTACTCGAACCGATATCTCGTAAAACTGTTCGGGCTTTTTTTAACTATAATTTAAGTAAGTTGACATAAATAATATGACCAAGATTCTTGAGTTTTGTTGGATTGCAGCCGAGTATAGCCTCAAAACTTTGTCCAACTACTTAGTTTCTCAGAAATACAAAATATGAAAGACAAGAGACCGAGAAATCTTAAAAAGTTTCGCCCAGTTTTAAGCGAGTACCGTTAACAAAATCCCAACCGGATTGAGGCCGCTTGCCCGATAATTGGATTTCGCGCAAAAGTAATAAACCTTCTCCAGTTTGCACGATCGCGCCTAATTTCTTCAGAATCCCGACGATTTCTCCAGGTTGTCCGGTCATGGTCGAGAGATCGGCGGAATTTAATCTTTGTTGAATGTCTGAGGGGAGTCGCGATCGCCATTCTTCGCCGACGGGAATTGTCCCCAGAATTTTTAGAGGTTTGTCGCGAAATTGAGTCGTGCAGTTGGGAAAAAATGCCCGGACTTGATGGTGTAGGGCGATCGCGGGGCGATTCCAGTCCAAAGGGTAATCGGATTTTTGAATTAAAGGGGCGTAGGTTGCCAAGTTATTATCTTGAGGAGTCGGTTCGATCGCTCCTTTTTGCAGTTTAAAGAGGGTTTCAACTAATAATTCGGCACAATTTTCCGAGAGGGCGATCGCCAATCCTCTGGCATTTTCAAGCAAGGGGATGTCAATCGAAGACTTTAATAACATATCTCCGGTATCCATACCAATATCCATCAGCATGGTTGTCATTCCCGTTTCTGTCTCTCCATGATACAGACACCATTGAATCGGTCCCGCACCGCGATATTTGGGTAAAAGAGAACCATGCCCGTTAATACAGCCCAAACGCGGCATATCAAGAATTTCTTGGGAAAGAATTTGACCATAAGCTACAACAATAAAGGCATCTGCGGCGGTTTCTCGCAATAGATTGAGAGTTTTCTTCGCTCTTTTAATACTTCTAGGCTGCCAGATGGGAATTGAATGTTCTAGCGCTACTTTTTTAATGGGAGAGGGAACGAGTTTTTTGCCTCGTCCTCTCGGGCGATCGGGTTGTGTCACTGCTGCTAAGACTTCAATTTCTGGCTCATCTAACAAGCGTTGCAAACTGGGAACGGCAAATTGTGGCGTACCGAAAAAAACGATTTTTATCATATTTGTTAATCAACAGCTATTTCAATGCGGCGATTGCGCTGGCGATTGCCGTCGGTATTGTTGGCAACGAGAGGGCGCGTTTGACCGTAACCAATGGAAACCCAGCGATAATTGCCGCGTAAGGAACTGGCGAGATATTGTTCTACCATGCGAGCCAATTGAAAGGATAATTCCCGACTTTGGGAAGGAGAATTACTCGCATCGGTATGGGCGGCAATACGAATTGTTGCCCCTTTATATTTGGTTAAATCCGTGATGATCGCATCTAAAATCAAACTTCCTTCTGGGGATAATTCTCCCGGACTGGCAAACAGTAAATCGCTGGGCAACGTGACTTTAAGTTTGTCTCCGGGGAGCGGTTTTTTGACTTGCGAAATGGCATTAGCAGCCCCCGATGCTGTCGAGGCGGGGGATGGTAGAGCCTGAATTTTTTGTTTGATGGCTTGCAAGCGAGTGTCGAGAGAAGCATCCGGGGTGGCGGGCAATTCTAACTGTTGTTCGAGTTGTGCGGTACTCTCTTGCAGGGTTTGCCATTGTCTTTCTATATTGGCGATCGCGGCTTGAACTTGTTCTTGCTGCTGCAATTCCCGGGTCGCCTCATCCGGAGATGCGTCGGGGATGACGACAGGGGATTGTTCGCGATCGCTAAAAGGGGATTGTTCCCAGAGCCAAATTAAGGGCGGTTTTTGTCCCGTTTCTTGGGGGTTGTTAATCGCGACGACAATCCCTAAGATTCCCGCTATACTACTGCCAAAAACTAAGAGAACGAGACTGCCCAGACAGCCTCCCAACCCCGATCGCGAGGGGGGCGCACCGGGAGGGGATGATTCGGCGATCGGTTCTTCGAGGATATCTTCTGAAGGCGATTGCATCGTGTTTTCGTCAAACAATAAGGAGGGGCACAAAATTAATACTTGCCATCCTACCGCATCGCGGCAAGACAAATTTTGCGAAAGCGGGATTGTAAAAATTACCTCAAAAAGACTGCCTCAATCGATAACATGAGGAAGATGCAAATATCGTCAAAAGATATCCCACCCCGTTGCCCTTTTGCTTCCCTGTTAACCGTTCATGCTCAAACCGCCTTTAACTCCGACCGAATGGTGTAACGCCAAGCCCTTGCTGTTGCTATCGGCCTTATTTATTGCTCCCGATGCCCATGTAGGCGATCGCGCTCCCTCTGTGGTTCCTCCCGCCGAATATATTGCTTCATCTCAACCCACCCTGCAAATGGCAGAGGGAGTTCAAGAAGTGCTTTCGCCGGAAGTACCCGCCGATCCCCTCAACAGTAACTATCCGGTGCCGTGGAATTGGGTAATGGCAACTTATGCGGATCTCAAAGAAAATCCCCATGCCGATCCGCGCTACTATCGCAGTCCGGCTCTAATTTCTCCAGACGGTCTTTACGCTGCCTACAGTCGCATTGCCATGCAGGTCGAAGAACAATTGTATGGCAGTCGCGTCAGTAGCGTCATGTTTTTGGAAAACCTAAAAACTGGGGAATTACAAACAATTACGGCCTCTTCTCCCCTTGCTGGGGAAACCCTTGGCGGCGGACAATACCAACCCGGGGCGATTTCTATGCTCATTCCCGTCTCTTGGTCGAAAGAAGGCGATCGCCTCCTCGCCAGGCAATTTGAGGGATTATTCAGTGCTTCGGATGCTTCGGATTTTGCGGTGGTATGGAATCGCGATACGAGAATCACCAGCACGATCTCCCCCGTGCGCATCCAATACACCAATGCGGTTTTATTGGGGTGGAGTACCCTTTATCCCCAACAAGTTCTCTTTCAGGCGGGGTCTCTGGGGGAGGAAAACTGGCCCCTTTGGGCAGTGGATATTTACAGCGAAACCACCCCCGCGAATGACGATAAACCTATCGTTTACGGTCGGTTTCAACAGCCGGTTTGGACGGGTCCGCAGGCGAAATGGTGATTTTCAGTTATCAGTTATCAGCCGGATAATGTTCTTGTAAGAAGGCTTCGGCTTCGGCGCGATCGCCGATTGTTCCATCGAGAGTCCCGTAGAGTAACTCGTCTAGGATTTGCTTGTATTGAGGCCCGGGTTTGTAGCCGAGTTGTTTGAGATCGTTGCCGTTGAGGGGGGCGACGATTTGCGACCAACGGGTTAAATAACCCCAAATTTGGCGGCGGAGGCTTCTTGGCGTTTGTACAAGGAGTAGTGCCAGTATGGGGGTTTTATAAGAGCACAGGATCTGCACGATCGCGCTGGGGCGATCGCTGGAGACAGCTGCCAAATCCGTTGTAATTCGTGCTTTGACGATGGCAAAACGGTGGAGGCGTTGAATCGTATCGGCATTGAGTTGTAAGTTTTCGGCAACTCGGACGGCGGTGGCAGAGGGGAGATGGGAAAGTAGCATTTCTAAGCGCATTTGCCAGTGCGCGAGGCGATTTTCGGGATCGAAGCGACGCAAACCGCGATCGAGGAGGCGTATTTGCCACCATAAAACATCATCTAATTTTAGGGTGGGATGCAGACAGCGCAATGCTCCTAAAGAAGCGATGAGTTTGAGAGCAGGATACCAATAAGGGGCTTGGAGAATGTATTTTAATTCTGCTTTTAAACGAGTGGTGAGGGCGGGAACTTTGCGATCGCGGCGATCGTAAGCACCGCTTTCGAGGGCGTAACGAATATAATCCTCGGTTTGGGGTTCGAGGGTAAAGCCCAAACGGACGGCAAAACGTACGGCGCGATAAATGCGGGTCGGATCTTCAATAAAGCTATTGGCATGGAGGACGCGAATTTGGCGCGATCGCAAATCCGACAGACCGCCAAAAAAGTCTAATAATTCTTGCGATCGCGGGTTCGTCAGTCGCAAGGCGAGGGCATTAATGGTAAAATCCCGGCGATACAAATCCTGTCGCAGATCGCTGGCTTCCACTTCTGGGTTGGCGGCGGGATAGGGGTAAAATTCGGTACGCGCCGTAGCAATATCCAACGCTAAGGAGTCGTATTGGGGGTCTTTATGCCAAAGCAACGCCGCCGTTTGAAATGCCCCATGAACCTCCAACCGCGCCCCTGGATAGCATTGCTGCAACACCTTCGCTAACTCTACCCCCGCCCCTGCTTCTACCGTCTGGTGAAACCCATCCACCACTAAATCGATATCTTGAATTTGGTTATTGGTTATTGGTTGATTGCTCCCCCTCTTGGGAGGGGGTTGGGGGGTGGGTTGTTGTTTGTTATTTGTTATTGGCGCTTGGTTGCCTTCTTTTCCCCCCTTACGAAGGGGGGTTAGGGGGGATCGCTGTCTGGTGACTAATGACTGTAACAACATATCTCGCACTGCACCGCCAACGAGATAAAGATGCCAGCCTCTTTCCTCAGCTTCCTTTGCCGCTAAGTCAAGTAAATTACTAATTTGCGGGGATAAGAGCGATCGCCAATCCGGAATTTTTGTTTGCTCTTCTTTTCCTTGCCGTTCTTTCTCTGTTTCTTGCTGCCTTTCCATCGCCAACTGCAACACATCCGTGCGAGTGACGATTCCCAATAAGCGATCGCCCTCGAGGACGGGCAAGCGTCCCACATCGTGCGTCAGTATCAGGGCTTCGATTTCCGGTAAGGGGGTGGCAGGCTCGAGAGTTTTGAGATTGCGACTCATGTACCCTTTAACGGGGGCATGGCCAAATCCGTGATGTAGAGCGATATCGATGTCCCGACGAGAAATAATCCCCGCGAGGCGATCGCGCTCATCCACCACGCATAAACCAGAATGACCGTAACGCAGTAAAATCCGTTGTGCGTCGGCGATGGTAACGTGAGGACGAATGGTGCGGACGGGAGAGGACATCAACTCCCGGGCGGTGAGGGGCGGGGGAATTTGCGCGATCGCCGCCTCAACCAATTCGCCCAAAACGGTTTCAGCATCTCGATCCTTGATATTAACCGAGGCCGCTTGAGGATGTCCCCCACCTTGCCAAGGTGCGAATAATCGCGCCACATTGGTTCGGGGAATGCGCGATCGCCCGACAACCGTTAATCTTTCTCCCCCTTCATGGGGACGAAAGTATTGCGCCCCCACCAATAACAAGTCCACTTCGGTGAGATCGATTAAGCGTTCTGTCAAACTAGATAGCCCGGGCGTAAAGCGATCGATGTCCAACAAAACCCAAGCGATGCAATAGCCAAAAATCGCCCGTCGGTTCAATCCCGCGATCGCCTCGGAAAGCAACGTTTGCAAATCCCGAGATAGTCCGGGTTCGATATAATCTCGCAACGTAGAACCGATAACCCCCCATTCCATCAGCCAGGCAAGGGCGCAGGCATCCCGAGGCGTGGTTTGTTCGCTGGTGAGGGAAGCGGTATCGACGTGAATGGCTAAAGCCATCACTGTGGCTTCGGGGGGCGTTAACGCGATATTTGCCTGTTGCAATTTTTCCACAATTAACGTCGCCGTCGCCCCAACTGCTTCGATCTGGGCGTGAGTGGCGCGAATGTCACTTGCAGTATTGAGGTGATGGTCGTACACTTCAATGACTTCAACTTGGGGCAGATCCAGCCATTCTGCGGCCGAACCGAGGCGATCGCGTTTTTGGGTATCCACCACGCAAAGCCGTCGAATTTCCTGCAAATTGACGCTGCGGCGTTCGATGGTGGCAAATTCATCCCGATATAACGCAAAAAAATCCTTGACCCCTTGGTGCGCCCCTCCCGTTAAAACCAGTTTTGCCCCCGGTTTTAATCGCGTCAGTCCCACCGCCGCCCCCAAACTATCAAAATCCGCCGTCTGATGGCACAAAATAATATCCATACTCTCAATTGACTTCTCCCCGCTCTAAAGAGACGGGGATTCTTAAAGGATACTACGCAGCAGGCCTCAGCCGTGCTGCTTCGCAATCTTTTCGATATTTTTTAGAAAGAGACTCCAAAAGATACCGTTTTGGCAGAGTCAAAACTGCCCTACACGCCTTGGTTAAATCAAAATCCAACTGTGCGCTTACCTCTCTTACTTGGTTGGAACATGGCGAGGAAACCTCGCCGTCCCCCCACTCAAAAACGAGAACTCATTGAAGTAGTTTTAAAAATTAGAAAAGCAAAACTTTATTGGAATCATAAGATCAAATTGACTCCCTATTACTCCAATTTAAAAGCAGGAGATTTGAAAAATAACTTGAGTTTAGAAATTGCTAGATTTTATAGCGATCGCTGTCAACCCATCGAACAAACTTAAACCTATCCTTACCATATTCCCCAGTGGATGCGCTGTCTTGTTGCTTATTGTTGAATTAATCGGGAAAACAATCCCGCGCGATCGCATTTATCCTAAATTTCAGATAAAATTTTGCGCTTGGTTTCGTCGAATTCCTCCTGAGAAATTAACCCCAGATCGAGCAATTCCTTGAGCTTGCCCAAACGTTCTGCGGGCGTTCCTTCCTCCTTTTTCTCTTCCTCTCCTTCGCGGGAAGCAGCTTTTGCCATATCCTGAATCTCTTCATCCTTCATGCGATCGGAATCAAACATTTGTTTCCCTCGCTTCACCATATCGTTATAGATATCTTTCATCGTGTCTTTATCAATATCTCCTTCTCTCTCAAAATAAACCTTCGCCACATTCCCCAGCGCCAAAGTAGAAGCAAACATAAAAGGGGCGGAAATAATGCCGCCAAAACCCGGCAGAAGAATCTTAGCCGCAGTGGTAGCGAGGCGACTTCCTACCAAAGAAAGCCCCACCGTTGCCGAAATTTGTAGAACCAAATTAATTGCCGATTCTCGCGTAATATCCACCCCTTTCGCTTGGGCAATGCCAACCACCATTCCCACGTGAATGGGCATCACCGCTACAATTTCGCTGCCCGGAATGGGAAGAATTGTTAGAGCAGCCGCCGCATAACTGCACTTTTCAATCAGAGAATCGATCGCAGTCTTATCGGAAACCCGGAACAACGAATTTAGCAAATCTCGCAACACGATCCGACTCCTTGCTATAACTATTGACTTCTGTTTTATAGGGTAGCGATCGCCCGTGGAAAACCCGAAATCGATCGCAAAATTTAATAATTCTTGGCCGTCCCCGCGATCTCGTCAAATTCAAACCTTTCTTTGTGATAGGTTTCCCCGTAAATATTAAATGTGATCGTCGGTTCGTCGGCGATCGCTTCGACACTGTGAATGGCATCGGGAGTCAAACTGAGAATATCCCCGGGTTCTAAAATTAACTCTCCCACGCATTCGATGCGATCGGAACTGGTATCGGGCACCCGTCGCCAAAATTTGTTTTTTTCGCGCCCTTTTAGAATCGCGACAGCCCCCCAAGTCCCGTGATTGTGAATGGTGGAGACAGAATTGGGGCTAAATGCCACCGTTTGCACTGTGAAGGGAAATCCCACCTCGTCGTAAAGATTGAGGACGGAAATTTCCCCATCTGCGGGGGGTTCGGGTTTTTGGACGTGTACCCAATAGCAATTGAGAACGACTTTGCGAACCAATGTATGCAGTTGCGGCAAACAACTCTTTTCATCCGGTGCTTGGCGCAGAACGTCTTCAATCCCGGTGAGAAACCGATAGAATCGATAGTATTCTTCCAGCAAATGCCATGCTTTGGGAACCGGGGAGGGCGTATGCTGCCCCGTTGCCGTTACCATCCAGTCCAGACCTTCCATAATGCGATCGCTCGATAAATCTGCTCCTCACAACTTACTCGGAAAGGGAAATCAGAAAAGGCTATCCAAGATACATATTCCAATGCTTTTAAGGTTTGCTCTCCTGTGGCGATCGCTTTTCAGTAATGGGAGTCTATCGCGATCGCTATTGATGTGCAATAGTTTTATCAAATAACATTAGCTCGAGTTAAGCAAATACTTTTTGCTCGGTAATAAGGTTGGAGTTGTTATAAAGTTTCTGGTGAAAACCCGAAGTTTTCTGGGGGACTAGCCCCCCAGACCCCAACAGTGCGCGTTCCCTTGCGTCTTTCGCCGACGCGGGTTCGCACTGCCATTGGGGGACGAGATGCCTCCCCCAAACCCCCTGCATATTGTCGCCACTGTTTTATCATTAAATTGAGGAAAACGAATTATCTATTGTTGCAACACTGAGATGCACTTTTGCGATCGCACATCATGTTTTAGCTTTGGTTTTTTAGTTCAGATAAGAAGGTTTGAGTGCGAGGATCGTCGCTCAATTCTGATTCTCGATTGTCGCGGATGACTTGCTGGAGAAAAAGCATAAAATTATTGGAAAATGTTTGTGTATAGGGATGATTGTCTCCGAGTTTTTGCATTGCGATCGCTATAGTCCTAACATACAGGGACTCTGCTTCTTCATAATGTCCTTGAGATTCATACAGTCCAGCCAAATTATTCAGAGAAGCGGCAACATGAGGATGATCTTCTCCGAGGAGTTTTCGTTTCAACTCTAAGGCTTGAACGAACAAGAGTTCTGCTTCTTCGTAACGTCCTTGGGACTGGTACAGTGCAGCTAAATTGTTCAGAGAAGCGGCAACATGAGGATGGTCTTCTCCGAGGAGTTTTCGTCTCAAATCCAAAGTTTGAAAATATAAGGGTTCTGCTTCTGCGTAACGTCCTTGGGACTGGTACAGTAATGCTAAATTGTTCAGAGAAGTGGCAACATGAGGATGATCTTCTCCGAGGAGTTTTCGACTCAAATCCAAAGTTTGAAAATATAAGGGTTCTGCTTCTTCGTAACGTCCTTGAGATTTGTATAGTAATGCCAAATTGTTCAGGGAAGTGGCAACATGAAGATGATCTTTTCCTAGGAGTTTTCGTCTCAAATCTAAGGCTTGAATTAACAAAGGTTCTGCTTCTTCGTAACGTCCTTGGGACTGGTACAGTAATGCTAAATTGTTCAGAAATGTTGCAACATGAGGATGGTCTTCTCCAAGGAGCTTTCGACTCAACTCTAAAGCTTGAACGAACAAAGGTTCTGCTTCTTCGTAACGTCCTTGGGACTGGTACAGTAATGCTAAGTTGTTCAGAGAATCAGCAACATTGTCATTTTTCTCACTCAAACGATCGCGTACAACTGACAAACATTGTTCATACCAAGGTTCTGCAAAATTGTAAAATCCTTGTCCTGCATAATAACGACCCAAACCAATAAACGGCCAAATTAAATCTTGATCTTGTACCCAAGTTAGTAAAGTTGTTGCCGCTTCGATTAGATGAGAAATAACAGGAGTCAGTCCCTTGATCTCTTCTAAAATGGGAGTATCGGGAATTTGTTTCGCAACCTCTACCATTGCTTGACAATAATGCTGTTTTAACACATAAGCCCGATCGCTTTCCTCGATCTTTCTCTTGGCAAACTCTCGCATTAATTGATGCAGTTGCAGAGTATCCTCTGCCAGAGAATCAACGATACTCAACCCAATAAGGCGATCGCGCAACAGGTCTAAATCCTCGCGATCCGATAGACTGCTGGTAACAAATTCCCAAGGAATTGGCGCTAAGGCAAACAATCCCAAAAAACAGAGTAACTCTTGTTCTTGAGGATTTAGTTCCTGCCAACTCAGTTCAAAAACTGCCGCAATATCTAACTCTTCTCTCATACCAGGCGCGCGAATCCGCAGCGCTTTTTGTTCTAATTTCTGTTCCTCCAGTCGTTCGAGGAAATTGGCAAGGGAGAGATCGGTTTTTTGCCCCAAATAACGACCGATTAACACCAAACCCAAGGGCAAATAACCCACCCATTCACATAAAAGCCTTGCCGTTTCTATCTCCGCCTCAACCAGAGACTCACTTAGAAAAGATTGAAGTAAATTTAACGCCGTTGCTTCCTCCAACACGCCGATCGCAAAGGATTGAATCCCCCTATCCCACCGACGCACCCGCGTGGTTAACAGCACTTTAAAACGGGAGTCCGTCGGCGGCAAATACGCCTGAATCGTGTCATAATCGGGGACATCATCGAACACGATCGCAACATTCCCTTGCGGCCAATGCGTCCAGCAGTAGCTCACCTGCTCCAATAAACTCAATCCTTCGGGGGGGAACAGTTCCAAGCGATCGCGACAAAAAACAAGAATCTGAATGCCCAGATCGCGATCGCGGGAGTGCAGCCAACAAATCCCCCCCGAGTAACTCTCCTCACCGTAGCGAAGGGCGTATTGTCGAGCTAATTCTGACTTTCCCACTCCTCCCATTCCCGTAATTGCCACCCGATCCGCCTGCTGTAATTGTTGATGCAATCGTTCTAATTCTTCCCCTCGCCCTACAAAAACGGCACTGCTACGCGGCAAATTATGAGACGGTTTTGATTGCAGTGCGATGGAGGTAATCTTTTGAGAGGGTGGAATCGATTTCTCAAGATATGGCGATCGCTTCCAAGCTGGAGGTCGTATCGCATTACCTCGCGGAAGTTGTTGTGTAATTGGAGGCAGTATAGGCGTGTTTTCGCGATCGATTGACAAGCGCAGAATAAACCAAGAACTTAAATCCGGCATCACGCGAATGGCTTCCGTGGCAAAAGAACGGGGCATCCACCAAATTTGGCGCAAACCGGGACGCACTAAACTCTCGCGATTGAAATTGATCGCCCTTAACCCCTCAGATAAAGGAATTTCTCGCGCGATCGCGGTTGCCCAACCCGTCACCGAAACAACCCCCGTATCAATCGCCTCGAGGGACTCCAGCAGAAAGCGAAACACAACCGAGGGATTTTCCCAGCGAGGGAAATCGATATTATGGAAAGGAATCCCCCCTTCCCGAAGAGAGAACTCGAGTCTCTCCTCAACTTGGAGACGTGCAAACTCAGAGGAAAAACTCACCCTTGCTAATCCTTTCGTTTCGCGACGACACCACAGTGATAACCTTGCCACCGCATTATCAATTGTTCCCTCAACTAAATTAGGTCGTGCCACCGGGTATCACTCCTTGCGCGCCGTCCGGAATTCTCCCTTGAGCATTCAATAAATCTACCACTAAAGGATGAACGCCAAGCCATCCGTTAAAATCTTGGACTGCTCGACAGTTTAACAGCATATAGAGAATCCGAGTCGGAATTTGAGCATCTTTATCACCATCATAAATACGTTTCATCAAATCTGCTTTATCTGGATAGACAATTTCACTCTCTCCATCAGAACTACCACCAAGGCGACGTTCGTACTCTGTTCGCATATTATTGATGGCAATCGTAACATCTTCATTGCTAATTTTACCATTATCCGATTCTCGCAAAATTGCCGTATCGGCGGCATAGTTTGTCATTGAAAATAAATCTCGTAAATTTCCCCCCGAAGCAACGATCAAGCGCTCGATTGTATCTATTTCAAATAGGTTGGGATCGACGCGAACGGCTAAAACTTCTCGAATCGCTTGGCGACCTTTAGCATTAGGACTGCGATCTTCATTAAAAACGGGCGTATCGGGAATGATGAGACTTTCTTCGTGAGGAAAAGGTAACTGTATGGCTTTTGGAGAACTATATAAACTAATCGGGAGATTAAAAATTAAATGCGTATCGAGTTCGGCAAAAATATTAGCATAAGTAATGAACAAAGATTCGAGAGATTGTACGGGAATCCCTGCTTTATCAAAATCCTCGCCAATAAATAACCAATCGCGATCGCTGACTTCTCGTAAATATTGATTGCATTCATTTAACAAGCGATTTGCCACTTCAATTAAATTAGTTGTCCTAGCAAGGCGATATTCCGTGATCTCCTTTTTTCGAATATGGGAATATTTAATATCTCCTTTCAGAGAAGCAAATAATCCTAAAACTTTATCCCACAGAGAATCTTCCTTGACTCCTGCCCCTGCACTGACTGCGATCGCTGCTTCTCCTGCTGAAATTCGTATAGTTTTTTCGGTTGCAAACCAATCCAAAATTTCTTGTAACATCTTTGAAGAAGGCTTTTTACCTGCTCCACCTTCCGCGATCGGCATTCCCGTTTTTTTTGTCACTTCAATCATCATCAGTAGAAGTACATCCAAGGGATTAAAACTACTGGGATTGAGATCGGTGCGAACATCAAAGCGAATTACTGAGAATTTATTGTTTACTTTTTGAATCAATCGCGTAAGTTCTGTAGATTTCCCAACTCCCGGATGTCCCATCAAGCACCCTTTAAAGAAAATGCCCTGTTTAAAAGCACGTTCTAATCCTAATTGTAATCGTCCAATTTTGTCTCCCCCTCGAGCTTCATTCAGTTCCTTTCTGTAAAACGCATCTATCTCTTCCTGAGTTTCTAGCGGATCGGGATTAAGAGTCAGATAGATTTCATCCAAGGAATTGGCACGAGTCGTTTGCATGGCTAGACAGTTCTAAGACTTGCCAATAGTATACAACACGCTCCAGCCCTCTTATGAAGGTTGGATATTTAATTCGTTTGTCTGATTCTTGCAGTAGAGACAAGACAGGATTTGCCCCTACAAGGTTTTGGCGATCGCTTTCCATCATCCCTCATCCTGACTCAACATCAACCCATCTTAAAACAGAAAAGCGATCGCAAATTAGCCTTATTCTTTCTCCTCTTCTTCATCAGCAATAACATCAAACCAATCGGATCCGATGCGAATGGTAATTTCCGAACCTAAATCCCCCGTCGAATCGGCGTGGATTTCGCCGAAGCCTAGCGCCTTTTTTAATGCCTGTGCTGCTTCAATATCTCCTTGTTGTACGACAATTTGAGTTTTTCTCAGTAACCTTGCCGATTGAGATTTTGAGTGATAGAGATTGCCGAAACCTTCCTCGGTGATATGGCGTGCTGCTAACTCTGGCAACTTGGGATCGTTGGTGGCATTTTGTAAGGCGATGCGAACGCGATTGGGGGAGCGATTGTTGGCGACGGCATAATCGCCATCTCGTTCAAAATACTCACTGACAATGCGATCGCGCCCCCGTCGGGACATGACCCAATAACTCACCCCTTCAAATTCTTCTTTGCCGCTAAACCGTCCCGGCAACAAGACCATTTTCACCCTTTCTTTATCCAAGCTCATGCCGAAATTCACTAAAGCCAGCATCTCTTCAAGACTCAAGTTAGTGTCAACATATTGCAGCGCCATTTGGACGGCTTGGGGTAAGCGAGGGATAACCGCCGGACTTTTCAACCGTTCCCGCAAGGCTTTCAATAAAACTTGCTGGCGTTGTACCCGTCCGATATCGCCGTACTCGTCCATGCGGAAGCGAGCAAATTGCTCCGCGCGATCGCCGTTTAAGGTTTGCCAGCCGGGTTTTAAGTCAATTTCCAGCCCTTGGGTGACATCGGTATAGGACATGGGATAGGGAACGAATACCTCAACACCTCCCACTAAATCCACCAAATCTTTAAAGGCATCATTCGTAACCCGCACGTAGCGATCGATTTGCACATCATTTAAAGTCCGACTCACCACATGAGTGGCTAATTCTGCGCCACCTCTCGCATTAGCACTATTAATTTTAGCCTGTCCCACGCCGCGAATAAAGACTTGCGTATCGCGAGGAATGGACAGCATTCGCACGGTATTATCCGTCGGATCGAAGCGCAGAAGCAACATTGTATCGCTGTTGCCATCAAAGATTTCTTCGCTATCCTTCTCCACATCGGGAACGCGATCGATCCCTAACACGAGGATATTCACCGGGCGATCGATTTTGTACTGAAAAAGCGGAGGAATTTCTTGAGTTTCGTCGGGGGTGCCCGTACCCGTGGGGATAGGAGTTCCTGCCGTCGCGACCTTTTCCGTCGTCGTCACAACATTGGGAATTGAAGGGAGGGGACCCACCATTGCCACCATTGCCCCCGTCGTCGCGGACAAAGAAGCTGCCGCCACAAATGTCGCACTCCACAACATTCGCCGACCCCAACCGAGATTAACTTGAGCGGGTACGGACTCTGTTTGCTCTGCGCGATCGCCGTGGGGGGAAACAGGATTGCCTGCCGTATCGGGCGATCGCGTTTCCGCATCGGATTCAGACGCGATCGGTAGCGATTTTGCGCTATTGTTCACATTCACCTCAACACCATCAAAATCTAAATTTAGCAGTTTTTTCAGAATGTCAGCATCGGAACGCCAACTTCAGACAATCCAACTGCTACTCTTTCCTCATGCAGGATTATAGCGCTTGGTTGGAAATTGTTTGAGAATTTTTTACAAGTTTTTTTGAGGAATTCCCAACAAATCGATTGCCGCTTGTTGCGAGGACTTTTCCTACAACCGCCCTACTGTCTACACCCCATCTCCGACTCAGACAGGATAGGATGGGAAAAAATTTCCTTTCTTTGACAATTTGCCATGAACAACACCCCGATCGCCGTCATTTTAGCAGGAGGCAAGGGCGAACGCTTCTGGCCCCTCAGTCGCCGCCAACGTCCCAAACAGTTTCTCTGTCTTGACGGAAGCGGGAAAAGCCTTCTGCAAGCCACGGCCGAGCGCCTACTCGATATGGTGGGAGGATGGGACAATCTTTGGGTCATTACTTCTGCTTTACTGGCTTCTGGGGTCGCAGAACAGTTACCTTTGTTACCAAAAAGCAACTTATTGGTAGAACCGGAAGGACGGGATACGGCTCCGGCGGTGGCTTGGGCAACGTTGGAAGTGGCAAAAAAACACGGGGAAGATTCAATTTTAGGCTTTTTCCCGGCGGATCATTGGATTGGCGATCGCAGCGCCTATTACAATACCCTCAAAGGGGCAATAGAGCTGGCAGAAACCCAAGGCGTTATTACAACATTAGGCATTACTCCCACGTATCCATCGACGGGTTACGGCTATATCGAACAGGGGACGGAAATCGGGGTATTTTCCGAACTTTCCGGTTATAAAGTCAGCCGCTTTACCGAGAAACCCGATCGCGAAACCGCCCAAGAGTTTATCGATACCGGGCGTTTTAGTTGGAATAGCGGCATGTTTATTTTTCGTGCCGCTACAGTCCTCTCAGAATTAGAAACTCACGCTCCTCAAATTCTCCAACCTTTAAAAGAAAAAGGTCAAGCAGCTTATGGAGAATTAGAGAAAAAAAGCATTGATTACGCCTTAATGGAAAAAACCGATCTCGCTTGCGTTATTCCCGCCGATTTTGGTTGGGATGATTTGGGGGATTGGAATGCGATCGAACGGTTGCTCAAAGGCGATGCTACTAATACCGAACTCGCCACCCATGTGGGACGAGATACCCAAGGAACGATTCTCTATGCCAGCGATGAAGACGATGTTATCGTGACCATTGGTTTAGAAGATGTGGTCGTCGTGCGCGATCGCAATGTTACCCTCGTCGTCAACAAAAGCCGCACCCAAGAAATAAAACAAGTCCTCAAACAACTCCAAGCCGACCCCAAATTTGAAAATCTTTTGTAAATTTACAATAGCTAGAAACTGATAACTGGAAACCAATAACTGGTGACTGGTGACTGGTGACTGGTGACTGAAATAATGGTTTTAGCTTTAACGCAAAATACGTCGCGACAGCGAGAAATTCTTGAAACAATTCTCGGCAATGGCTGGGATTATATGCGGGGAGTTTTAACGGGAGGAAAACCGGGAGAACCGCAAATTCCTACTCCAGAAGTTTTGCGAAATATTCTCGTTGAACTGGGTCCGGTGTATGTTAAATTAGGACAACTCCTCAGCACGCGCCCGGATTTACTTCCCCCGAAATATATCCAATCCTTAACCGCATTACAAGCGAAAGTTCCGACGGTTTCTTGGTCTTTAATTGAGGGAACGATTCGTCAAGAACTCCGCCAACCAATTGAAGAAGTTTTTGTGAAAATCGACAAGCAACCCGTTGCAGCAGGGTCGATCGCGCAAATTCATCGTGCTACGTTAAAAGACGGTCGCGAAGTGGCAATGAAGGTACAGCGTCCGGGGATCGATCGCATTGTTTCCCAAGATGTCGATCTGATTAATGCTGTCGCCGAACTCATTTCTGTGACGGAATTCGGGAAAAGTTACGATATCATTACTTTAGCTGATGAATTCACGAAAGCATTAAAAGCAGAACTAGACTTTACCAAAGAGGCAAATTATACCGAACAATTGCGGGAAAATTTAGCAAAAAGTCGCTGGGTAAATTCGCAGGAACTCACGATTCCCAAAATCTATCGCGATCTGACGACGCAAAAATTATTAGTTTTGGAATGGTTGAACGGGAAACCGATTTTAGACGCACGGATTGTCCCTAGCGATCGCGAATCCCAAGGCGAAAAGAAACGCCGTCAACAAATTGCAACTTTACTGTTTCGCGCCTTTTTTCAACAGATGTTTATCGATGGGTTCTTCCATGCGGATCCCCATCCCGGTAATATCTTTTATTTAAGTAGCGATCGCGTGGCTTTAATTGACTGCGGTACGATCGGACGATTAGATCCTCGCACCCAAAGAATTTTAGTAGAAATGTTACTGGCGATCGTCGATTTGGATGCCAAGCGATGCAGCCAACTCACTTTAGAATTATCAGAAACAACCCAACCGACGGATCTAATTCGTTTAGAACGAGACTATGAGAAAATGTTACGAAAATACTACAATCTCAGTCTCTCAACGATTAATTTTAGCGAAGTTTTTTACGAAATTTTGTCAATTACGCGCAAGAATAAAATTAAAATCCCCGGTAATATGGGACTCTATGTTAAAAGTTTGGCGAATTTAGAAGGAGTAGCGCGCGGTTTTTATCCTGAAATCAATTTACTCGAGGAATTTAAGCCGTTAATGACGGATTTATTTCGCCGTCAATTGTTGGGAGACGATCCCTTACAAACGGTTTTGAGAACAGCATTAGATGTCAAATCTCTCTCGCTGCAAAGTCCGCGACAAGTGGAAGTTTTCCTCGATCGCCTGACTTCGGAAACTTTGCAATGGAATCTACAAATCCGCGAATTATCTTCTCTTCGTCGCAGTATCGATGATTCTGCCAACCGTTTATCGTTTAGTATTGTCGTTGGGGCGTTAATTATGGGAGCATCCCTATTAGCGACGGGTGCGCCAAATCCTCAACTTTCAATTTTAAGCGATATTTTGCTTGCGATCGCTACTCTTTTAGGCTTGTGGTTGATTGTCAGTATCTTGCGATCGGGACGGTTGCGCTAGCTGGGGTTGCAGGGTATGAAAGCCATATTCAGCATCAGCCTTGGCTAAAATGCTTTCAATAAATTCTGTTTTTGCCATTGTATAAGCATTGCGATCGCCCCCGCATTCTTGCACTAATTGTTTTTTCAAATTTCCATACTCTTGCACTGTATCGGGATGGGTTCTCAAATAGTCTCGAAAAATCAGATGATTGTGTAAATTCGGCGTATCGACAGAACAAACATAAAGATGATGTTGCTTTGTTCCTTGTGGTTGGATAAAGGCTTCCCGACCCGGAATCTCTAAGTTACCTTGATGAGTATAATTTAGTTTGGCTAATTGTGCGATCGTTTCCTGCAAAAGTAAACGGGAAGAGATCGCGATATCAATATCAATAATTGGTTTAGCCGCAAGTCCCACCACACTGGTGCTGCCAATATGTTCGATACTCATGGCCAGTTGACCCAAGACAGATTGTAAGGTAAAAGCATAATCTCGAAACGCTTTAGCCCAGCTGGGATCGTACTCGCAAATTTCTATTCTAGAATTAAGAAAAGTCATGTTTTTATATCACATCTGGTTAATGGTATAACTAGTGGGCATCTTGTCATCAGTGTCAAGTTAGGGTTTTTCGGAAACTGTCAAGTACCAGATATTGAGCATTTTTAAAATTGAAACACTGTATCTGGACAATTTATCTTGAAGTTTGTCGGTAAAAGCATGGGTTAGGGGAATCATTAAAACCCTCCTAGAACCCGAAGTTCTTGGGGGGGCGGTCTCCCCCTCAGCCCCCCCATTGTGGGCGCAGCACCGCCCCCTCTCTTGGTCGATTGGATATGCTGAGGAAACCTCAGCATCCCTCGACCGCAAACCCCCCGTGCAGGGCTTCGCTATATTTTCATTTTCTCTACAGCTAACAGTGCTTTTCTAACCCATAAGAATGAGCGTTATACTTCAGTTCAGAGTAATGAATGTTTGCTCATTAAAAAGATTTGATATTATTATCTTTAATTCAGTTAATCTTCATTCACTAAACTTTTTTGCATTCGTCCCAACCAATCGATCAAACTTTCTAATTGTTTCTCCGGTTTCATGACTCCCAAACCGCGCACAGTAACTTTTTTCGGAGAATAGACGAAGCGAGAAATTAAGTGCTTGGGAATATTTTCTCGTAATAATCGCCATGCAGGTTCTTCCATCGGCGTTTCTAGAACAACGTGCTGTTTTCCGTCGGGTTTGACGCGAGAAAAGCCCAAGGATTTAGAAATTTGTTTAAGGCGAATGACTTGGATGAGTTGCAATGCAGGACTGGGGATTTTACCATAGCGATCGCGCCAATCTTCCTCGATATATCCTAACTCTTTCGCAGAACTTGCCGTGGCGACTGCGCGATAAGCTGCCATTTTTTGTTCTAAGTCGGGAATATAATCATTGGGAATAAATGCCGTTAATTTTAAGTCGATGCTTGTATCGTCAACTTTGGGAATTTCTTGTCCTTGAACTTCTTGGATAGCTTCTTGCAACATGGACATATAAAGATCGAAGCCGATCGCGGTCATTTGTCCCGATTGTTCGACTCCTAAAAGATTTCCCACGCCGCGTATTTCCATATCCCGCGTTGCCAATTGATACCCGGATCCGAGTTGGGTAAATTCTTGAATGGCGCGCAATCTTTTTCGTGCTGTATCCGATAGTTCTCGCTTGCTGGGATACAATAACCACGCATGAGCTTGAATGCCCGATCGCCCGACTCTTCCCCGCAATTGATAGAGTTGCGAAAGACCAAATTTTTGCGAATCTTCTACAACAATTGTATTCACCCGAGGGATATCCAATCCCGATTCAATAATCGTCGTACAAACCAGAATATCTGCCTCATTGTTATTAAAAGAAAGCATAGTCGCCTCTAATTCATTTGCTTCCATTTGTCCATGAGCGATCGCAATTCTGGCACTGGGGATCATCTGGCGTAATTGTCCGCCCACTTCCTCGATTCCTTCGACTCGGGGAACGACGTAAAATATCTGTCCGCCGCGATCGAGTTCGTTACGAATTGCCGTGCGAACGACTTCGGGATTGTAAGGGGAAAGATGGGTTTGAATGGGACGGCGAGAAGGTGGGGGAGTGGTAATCAAACTCATCTCGCGGATGCCGGAAAGGGACATATAAAGGGTGCGAGGAATTGGCGTGGCACTTAAGGTTAAAACATCAACTTGAGTTTTAAAAGATTTGATTTTTTCTTTTTGATTGACCCCAAATCTTTGCTCTTCGTCAACCACCAAAAGACCTAAATTTTTAAAGTCTACGGTTTTCCCTAAAAGTTGTTGTGTCCCGACGACAATATCGAGTTCTCCAGTTTTTAAGCGCTGTAAAATCTCTTTCCTTTCCGATGCCGTGCGAAAGCGATTCAATAAGCCAATATTAACCGGATAAGGGGCAAAACGTTCTTTGAGAGTGTGATAGTGCTGCTGGGTTAAAATGGTCGTCGGTGCTAAAAAAGCAACCTGTCTGTGTGCTGTCGTCACAACCTTAAAAATAGCGCGGATGGCGACCTCAGTTTTACCAAATCCCACATCTCCACAAATGAGGCGATCCATCGGGCGATCGCTTTCTAAATCTCGCTTGACATCTTGGACGGCTTTCAGTTGATCGGGGGTAGGTTGATAAGGGAAAGAATCTTCAAACTCTTCTTGCCAAGGTGCATCGAGAGGATAGGAAAATCCTTCTTGTTTCGAGCGTTGAGCGTAGAGTTTCAACAGATCGACGGCAACTTTCTTAATCGCTTTTTTAACGCGGTTTTTCGTCCGTTCCCACGTTTTCCCAGTCATTTTATTGAGTTCGGGTTTGCTCTTCCCCGTCTGCCGAAAACGGGATAAATTATCCAAAGAGTCTGCCGGGACGCGCAAAATACCATCGGCATATTTAATCGTAATATACTCGCGAAATTCCAGCGTTTCTAAGCCGACAAATTGACCGACCCCATGATGCTTATGGACGACATAATCCCCCGGCGTTAGTTTGTTAACATCAACCTTTTTAGAAGCCGCACGGCGACGCTTGCGAATATAGGTCGGACTGGCGAGAACGTGCTGACCAAAAAACTCGCGATCGCTCACCAAAACGATACGAAAAGTGGGTAAAATAAAGCCTTCTAATTCCGCCAAACCCGAGTATTTCACCGCAACGGCAGTCTTTTGAACGTGCAGGCGATCGATTGCTTGATAATCTTGTGAATTAGGAACGAATTGCGCCGCACAGTCGTGTTCTTGGAGTAAGGCAACGGAGCGAGAAGGTTGGGCGGACACGAGCCAAGTTGTATAGTGATTTAAGGTCATGCCGTGATAAATTTCGCGCTTCCCTCGCAGGATTTCAGCTAACTTGGCAAATTGGTGGGGTGTGGTGGGAATGGGGCGACTGGCTAGATTAATTGTGGGGAGCGAAGATTTTGTTTTTTCCTCTGCTAATTCTGACAGTAATAAGCGAGGAAATTTGGCATCGATCGCCCCCAAACAATCTTCAAAATCAACATGAGTTTTGGGAAATTCTTGGCGATCGATAATCGCCCCTTTCCATTGTTCCTCTGCATGTTTGACCCACAGATCGCTATGGGCGCGACATTGTTCATTTTCGTCAATAGCGATGAGGGTATTTTCGGGTAAATAATCCAAAAGAGAAGCGGGTTTTGTAAATGCCAACCCCAAAAAGCGGCGCATTCCTTCCGGATAGTTCCCCTCGGAAAATAATTCTCGTTCTTCTGGCGTAAAAAAGTCTGTAAAGCGATCGCTTAGTTGCCCCGTTTCCTCATCTTTTAAGGCATCAGCAATAATGGGAGAAAAACTGGTCGGCGTTAAAGACAACGTTTCGATTTTATCGAGCGATCGCTGAGTTGCCGGATCGAATTCCCGCATTTTGTCCAACTCATCCCCAAACCATTCCAAACGCACGGGAAGTTCGGCAGAAACGGGAAAAATATCCACCAGATCCCCCCTGCGGCTCCACTGTCCCTCCGTTTCCACAAGCGTTACCCGTTCGTAACCCAGCTTCGCGAGCTTGCGATCGCACTTCCTCGCCTTCATCACCATCCCCGCTTCCAAAGTCCAACAATAAGGCGCAAACGCTCCTGGTGGCGGCAAATGAGGCTGTAATGCCCGTTCCGTCGTTACGATAACAAAGGGTTGTTTATTGTTCGATTTCGTCCCCTCTTCTCCTGTTGCCTGTTGCCTGTTGCCTCTTGCCTCTTCACTGATAACTGATAACTGATGACTGATAACTGATAGTTGTCCCCAAATCATCTCGGATTCGGGATCGAAGGGTTCGTAGGGAGAGGCTTCTGAGGTGGGATAGAAAAAAAAGTTTTGCCAACCCATCACTTCTAATTGTGCCGCCCAACGTCCGGCTTCTTCTAAAGTCGCGCAGACGATAAATAGGTTTTTCCCTTCAGCACGAGCAAGGGTTGATGCAACTAAGCCCTTGGGCAAGCGAGAGATGCCATTGAGTTGCAAAATATTCTGCTGTTGCAGTTTGGCGCAGAGTTCGCGGGTGAGGGGCGATCGCATTAGGGTGCGAATGACTGAAGATAATGCCATCTCGATTGGGGACGATGGGTCTACAACACCCTAGGATAGCGCTTTTGTACCTTTTTCGGGAGGAGTTGGCGATCTCAATACCAATGTAAAGAAATATTTACGATCGATAATTTACACTTAAAGATATTTAGAGTAGGAATATCGTTAGGAGATTATGATGGAACAAAGCTCTCCCATAACTCAAAACTTGAATTAAACTCAAAAAGCATAAATTTTTTTATATCAAAAAATGAAAATACTTTTGCTCTCAACCTATCTTCCAGATCGAATTCAAAGTATGGAAAAATTCACCCAAGTTCTTGAACATGGTTTAAAAAAATTTGGTCATGATGTTCGAATTATTAGACCAGAACCCATTACGGCGAAAATTAAACCAACTTCTACGGGGATCGGGAAGTGGCTGGGTTATATAGACAAATTTATTTTTTTTCCAAAAATTCTCCAAAAATCATTAAGTTGGGCCGATCTCGTACATATTTGCGATCACTCCAGCGCTCCCTATGTTCGGTATTTGCAAAATTTTCCCCATGTCGTGACCTGTAACGATATGCTTGCGATTCGTTCTGCTTTAGGAGAAATCAAAGAAAATCCAACCCGATGGACGGGAAAACAGCTACAACGAATGATTCTCAAGGGATTGAATCAATCGCAAAGAGTCGTTTGTATTTCGGATCGAACAAAATCCGATCTCATGCGAATAAGTTGTCTTAATCCCGATCGTGTTTCTCGAGTTTATATGGGCTTAAATTATCCTTATACACCGATGGGAGAAATAATACGAAAGAAAAAATTAAAAAAATTAAA
>JBCCVR010000057.1:0-34597 GCA_039194995.1 Cyanobacteria bacterium P01_E01_bin.42
AAGAAAATTTTTTTAGTTTTTGGTTTCATCATTTGTTTGCGAGTAGATGGAAAATTGTGCCTTTATTTTTAATCTTCCACCTCTCGATCGCGGTCAGAATTGAAGAAAGTATAAAAAATTGAGGGTTGCAGGCTGGTATATTTAATCACAAGGATACTGAGCCAAATATTCCAAACCACAAGGGTAAAACTGGTCGTCATGGCTGCGCCGACCATGCCGAATTTAGGGATGGCGATCGCGTTTAATACTAAATTGAGCATGGCACTAAAAGCAAACACGGGCAAAGATTTATTTTGGTATCCCGTCATGACCATCAAACAGGCGACAGTCCCGCAAAGAGAATCAACCAAACGCCCCGCAACCAGAATCTTCAGAGGCGCGATCGCGGGGAGGAACTCCGAACCAAAAATACTTAAAACAGGAGCGGCAAAGATCAGTAAAAATGACCCGATCGCAACGGAAGGCCAAAAAATCCAAACCGTCACGCGAGAAACAACTCGCTGTAATTCTGCCAGATTGTTTTGCGTATAAAGTATGGCAAAAGCTGGAGCGGCGACAATAATAATAATTTCTAAAACAAATCCGACCCATAAAGCGGTTTTAACGGCAACATTATAAATGCCTGCCGCTTCCGGACTCACCAAGGATCCCACCATAATAATATCGGTTTCGTCTAAGATATAGAGAAAGGCGCGCTGTAATAGTAAAACGAGGGAAACATTAATCCATTGACGATAGGAATAAACAGCCAAAGCGGGTTGGAGAATTTGTTTGATTCGTTCCCAGAGTAATAATCTTTGAAAAATCAAAATAATTATAAAACTTATTGTGGCGACGGCGATCGCGGGAATGCTTTTCAGTTCGCCATCGATCTGGAAAAGCAAAAAGCCACCGCACAGTACCAGAAGCGGCCAAAGGACTAAACTGGGAAGATAGGCACTAATAATATCCTCTAAGGCGCGAATGGTTTCTAATTGTAATTGAACCAAGGCTTGTAAGGGAATTAAGCCAATTCCTAATAATAAAGGCAGGGCATAAGGAGATTGATAATGAGAATTAATCCAGAGAACAACTGCGATCGCAATGCCACATAATAAAAAACTCGCCCCCAAAGTCAGAAATAAACTGCCGCGAATAATTCCTCTAGCCAAGCCCCATTCTTGGCTAACGCGATATTGAGAAATCGATCGCAATACCGTGCGCGGCAAACCCAAACTAGCAGGAATTGCTAACAATAACGACCAAGCAATAACATATTCATAAATTCCGTATTCAGTTCTCCCCATCCAACGTGCTAAAAAGATTTGTAAGACGTAAATTAAAACTAAACCTGCTGCTTTAATCATTAAAGCAATAGAAGCCTCTTTAGCAAAGATATCTAAACGGACGCTTTGTGAATTTGGGGAGAGGGGAGATTCAGTCATATTTTGTTATTGGTTATTGGTTATTGGTTTTACTCAATATGTGCCGAGTTGTTAGATTTTTGCTATTCTAATTGTTTTGTACTGGATAAATAGTAGTGCTTTGCATTACCATTAGCTTGTTGTTTTGCTAATTTTGTAAGTGTTTGCACTCTCAATTTTTTAACTGCTTCTGAGCGAAACTCTAGCGTCATGAGATAATCAGTGAGTTCCAAAACCCATCGATCGTCTCCATCATCAAAAGCCTCTCGCGTTGCTTGCCAAAGTTGTTCTTTCCCTCCTGTAAGTCGAGCAATGTGTAAAGCATTATCTAAAGGCGATAGAGGAAATAAATGAGTCGGATTGCCATCAAACCAACCTAAGTAATGACTGTAGATTCCTCTCACCGTCCAAGAAATTGAGCCAAAATTTTCTTGCAAATAAGGTTTCTTTGCTAATTCTGGTGGTAATTGGACGACTTTTACTAATTCATCGGGGGTTAAACCGCGATTCATTCCTGCAAGAGTTTGCTCGAAAATAGAAGCAATACCATTACGATAGTTATAAATTGTTTGTTTGATTTTTTCACTTCCGCTTATGGGTAAAGCATGACCCGATATTAAGTAGTTGGGTTGAATATCTAGTATTTTATCAAGACTGAGAATCCACTGTTGCGGATCTTGATAAGATCCTCGTAGTGAAGAGAGATAGGGAAATCTAAGATAAAAGTTATCTCCACATAATAATACTTTTTTGTCAGGCAACCAAACATAGAGTTGATCGTCACTTTCTCCCGGTGCAGCAATTAATTCTAAGGCTATTCCTGCAATATTCAAAGAGATTGTTTCTTCGGAAAATTGACGATTAGGAGGGAGAAAACCATCGGCGATCGCTCCGAAGGGAAATTGACACCAGATGGGATCTAAGGATTGTATCTCTTCGGGTGATGTAAATGTACCCTGCTGAAAAGGCGATCGCGTGCTATAGATATTTTGCTGTTGTTTTTCCGTCCCGATGTTTTTAAAATTATCTCTAGCATAAATATTAATGCGATCGCTGTTTACAAAAGCACGAGTACCACCAATGTGATCGTAATGAGAATGGGTATAAATTATAGCTTTAACAGGTTTCTGCGTAATTTTTTGAAACTGAGAAAGAACTCTGTTTGCTGATTCTATACTATCTCCAGTATCGACTACAATAACGCCATTATTTCCTTCAATCAAAACAATATTTGCTCTCGTGTTGCCAACAGCGACATAAACACCTGATGTTACTTCAATAATTTTGGGTTTACATTCCCGATAAGAATTGACAAGATTCGCTGCGAAAATAGGCGACATATTGAGTACACAGAAGAACGCGACCAAACTACACAGCTTAAGAATATTTGCGATCGCATTTTTACCTAATTTTTCCCTCATTGTTCTAATTGTTTGGCACTAGATACATAATAATTATGTGCACTGACGTTAGTTTCTCGTTCTGCTAATCGTCTTAGGGTTTTAGCTCTGAGATGCTTGACTTCTTCTGTATGAAATTCTAGCACCATAAGATAATCTGTAAGTTGTAATGTCCATTGATAATCTCCATGACTAAAAGCTGTTTGCATTGCTTGCCAAAGTTGTTCTTTTCCTCCTGCCAGTCGAACGATACGAGTTGCTTTTTCTAAGGCTGATAAGGGAAAGATATGAGTAGGGTTGCCATCAAACCAACCTAAATAATGGCTATAGATTCCTCTCACCGTCCAAGCAATGTTACCATCTTTTTCATGAAGATAGGGTGCGCTGACTAATTCCGGCGGCAACTTGACAACTTCAATTAATTCATCTATGGTTAAGCCTTGAGTTATACCCTCTAAGGTTCGTTCGAGAATAAAGTTCATACTATTGCGATAGTCTGTCAGAATATGTTGAATTTTATCGGATTCTATAATTGGGAAAGAACGGCTGGGAATGAGATACTCTGGTGCTTCAGCGAGTATTTTGTCGAGAGTGCGAACCCAATGCTCGATATTGCGAGAAACTCCGCGAATTGAATAAAGACTGGGAAAGCTGCTGTAAAAATTATCTCCGCATAATAATACTTTTTTATCGGGTAGCCAAACATAAAGCTCATCTTGACTATCTCCCGGTGCTGCAACTAATTCTAAAGTAATTCCAGCGATATTCAAAGAAACTCTTTCTTGCGCAAAACGATGATTAGGAGGTACAAATCCATCTACTCTATGAGTTATCTCTTGCTTACACCACATTTCATTAATAGAAGAGAGTTCTTCCGGATTGAGAAAAAATCCATGCTTCATTTCATTTCTAGCGCGATTGATAGCCTTGATTTTGCGATCTATAATACCTCCTTTTTGAAAATTGTCCCTAGCGTAGATAGGAATACGATCGTTAGCTAAAAAAGCTAGTGTTCCCCCAATATGATCGTCATAAGAATGAGTATAAATAATTGCTTGAATGGTTTTTTGCGTGACTTGTTGAAACTGAGAGAGAACCTTTTTTGCAGTTTCCAGATTATCTCCTGTATTCACTATGATTGCACCGCTATCACCTTCAATCAGTGTAATATTTGCTCTCGTGTTGCCAACAGAAACATAAACACCAGATGTGACTGTAATGATATCAGACTGACATTCCCGATCGGAATTTGTCAGATGTGCAGCGAAAATAGGCGATATATTGAGGACACAGAAGAACGCAACTAAAGCACACAGTTTAAAAATATCTACGATCGCATTTTTACCCAATGTCTTTTTCATCATTCTAACTGTTTAGCAACAGATAAATAATAATTATGTGCATTGCTATTAAGTTCTTGTTCTGCTAACTTTTTTAAAGTTTTTACTTTTAGCTGTGTGACGTTTTCACCATGAAACTCTAAAGCCATTAAATAATCTGTTAGTTGTAATACCCACTGATAATTTCCATCCTCAAAAGCCTTCTGCGTCACTTGCCATAATTCTTCTTTTCCACCTGCCAGTTGAGCAATCTTTTGTGCTTTTTTCTCAGGTGATAAAGGAAATAAATGAGTGGGATTACCATCAAACCAACCTAGATAATGGTTATAAATTCCTCGTACCGTCCAAGGAATTGTACCATAAGTTTCCTGAAGATAAGATTTAGTTGCCAATTCTGCCGGAAGTTTCACAACTTCAATTAATTCTTCGGGAGTCAAACCACGATTCATACCCGCAAGTGTTTGCTGAAAAATAGAGTCGATCCCATTACGATAATCAGTAATAATGCGTTGAATTTTTTCTGCCCCTGAAATGGGTAAAGCATGCCCAGAAATGAGATATTCTGGTTTGCGATCGAGGATTTTATCCAAACTGCGACTCCATTGTTGAGGATCTCGATAAGATCCTCGAATTGCGTAGAGATTTGGAAAAGCATTGTAGTAATTATCCCCACAGATTAAAACTTGTTTATTGGGCAACCAAACATAAAGATGATCTTGACTTTCTCCCGGTGCAGAAATTAATTCTAACGCAATGCCAGCAATATTGAGAGATAATTGTGTTTCTGCAAAAAAATGAGTTGGAAGCACAAAACCATCACCATTATTTTCTCGTGGTAGTTTGCACCACATTTTATTAAGAGCAGCGTTTTCTTCAGAGTTTAAAAAAATACCATGCTGCCGTTCGTTTCTCTGGCGATTAATCTGTTGAAGTTTACGATTGTCAATCTTTCCATATTGGAAATTAGCTCTAGCGTAAATCTTGGGGCGATCGCTTGTTAAAAATGCCTTTGTCCCGCCAGTATGATCGGAATGAGAATGAGTATAAATAATCGCTTCGATCGGTTTTTGCGTCACTTCTCGGAACTGAGCAAGAACTCTTGTCGCCGTTACAATATCATCTCCCGTATCGACGACGATCGCTCCATCATCCCCTTCAATGAGGGTAATATTCGCCCTTGTATTCCCCACCGCGACGTAAACGCCAGATGTCACCTCAAGTACTTTAGGTTGACATTCTCGAGGGGAATTTACTGAATTGACTGCTAAAAGAGAGGGGCAATTGAGGAAAAATAATAACCCCAATAACCCCAATAATTTTAGGATATTTGCGATCGCATTTTGATTGAGTGCAAAGTTCATCGGAAATTACCGATCGGATTTTTTTCCCAAAAGAATCAATAGGATAGTTGTTTTCAGCTATCCTATTTGTGTGAGCTTAATTATGCAGTTTTTTCAGGTAGTCCGATACGGTCTGCCCGACAAAATCTCCATATAAAATGCCTTTATCCGTGAGGACGACTTCACCATTACCAATGGTAATAAAGCCTTCATTTTCTAATTGTCCCAAGGGTTCGGCACAGAGAGATTCGAGTTTAAAACCGTATTTGGCTTTAAACTTATCTAAGTCAAAGCGCAAGATCTTCATGCCCAATAAAACATCGCGAACCATGAGATCTTGAGCGGTGAATTTATAGCCGCGCACGAGGGGAAGTTCGCTAGAATCAACGATTTCTCCGTATTTATCGAGGTCGCTGGTATTTTGGAGGAGGAAGTTATCCATGCTGCCGAAAGCAGAAACGCCTAATCCATAAAATTCCATGCCTTGCCAAATGTTATAAATGTATTCGCTGCGATCGCTATTATTCTTCGTGTAGGTGAAAAAACTCCAAGGAATATAATTCTGGCGAGAAAATTCCCCCATCGCATAGCGCATGAAGCCTTTTTCTTGTTCGGCATCGGGTAAATTGATCTTGTCATCCCGCACGCCTTGCTTATAAACGTCAGTATTGG
Source organism: Cyanobacteria bacterium P01_E01_bin.42 (assembly GCA_039194995.1). GTDB lineage: Bacteria > Cyanobacteriota > Cyanobacteriia > Cyanobacteriales > Spirulinaceae > CCY15215. The sequence goes on from JBCCVR010000057.1 coordinate 6,156, forward strand.
TAAAAGCTTCCATTTGATAGGTGGTGATGCTTTCTACCCCCGTCCCAATAGCGCAGCGAACGCTCTCCGCCCAAGTTTTGTCAGTTTCTCCAGCCAAACCGCTTAAGAGGTCAATATTAATTGTCCATTTGCCCTCTCCGGCTTTTTGAGCCATATCGATCGCCCGATAAGCCTGTTTTTCGTTGTGGCCGCGACCGCTCAATTTAATAATATCTTCAACAAAAGACTGAATCCCCATACTCAAGCGAGTTACTCCCAGTTCTGCGAGGACATTCAGCTTGCTTCTGGAAATTGTGAGAGGTTCGGCTTCGAGAGCGAGTTGCTTGCGGTTCTCGAATTGTTTAAACGTATCTCGCAATACGCCAAAAATCTTTTCAAAATGACGTTCTTGCAACAAACTGGGGGTGCCTCCGCCGAAATAGATGGCGTGAATGGTACGATCAGCTAAGTCAAAGCGATCGCTAACCAGCTTAATTTCTTTACACAGGGCATCAACATAGGAATCGACTTCGGGACGTTCCTTCAAATCGATGGTTTTGTAATAGCAAAAAGAACACCGTTGGGTACAAAAAGGAATATGGATGTACAAACAAATCGGTTCTGCTTGTAATTTTTCCCCGACGGCAGATCGTTTCCATTTTTTAAATGGCGGATAGTTCGGTGTTAAGGGAATCCGCTTGGCATCGAGTTTTGTTTTCGAATCGGCAATAGCAATCATGAGCGTTGGGGTATAGGTAATGAGTAATGGTTTATACTAAGATGCGGGCTGGTTTACCCAAAGAGTTAAACAACAGCTGCTTCTGGCGATGCTAATTTTTGAGAAACAAATTCGGCCAACACTTTCAGATTACTAAAATATTCCGGATTGAGTTCTAAATCGGAAAACTCAATCTCAAAATTCTCTTCGATCAAGGAAATCAATTCGACAATGACGATCGAATCGAGTCCCAATCCTCCCTCAAATAACGAAGCATCTTCGTCAATGTCATCTTTTTTTAAATTGACATCAAGGTCGTCGGCAATGATTGTTTTAAGTTTATCAATGGTGGTATCAATGGTAGTTTGGCTGGTGGTTTGGCTCATGACGAATTCTCTTTGTATGAGGTTGTTGTGATGGCGATCGCTACAATCGAACCTGTTATTCGATTGAGCCGAAATTCATTAACTTAGGCTTCTTTATAACAAGTTTTCCATCGGAGCGATCGAATTGTAACAGATTTTTAATATTACCTAGTTTGAGAGTCTATTCTGGCAACATTTGAGTTAATTTTTGGCGGTCTACTTTACCATTAGGGAGTAAAGGCAAAGTTTTTTCAACCAAGATTTCATCGGGAATTGCATGTCTTACTAAGAGATCGAAACAGCGAGCGCGAATATCCGATGCAGAAACTGTACTCTTGACATTCTTGGCCGGAATGCAATATGCAAATAGTTTTTTGCCGCGTTGACTTTCACCTTTGGAAACAACCACAACTTTTTCAATTTCTGCGATACTTTCGATTGCTTTCTCGACATCGGTAAAGAACACGAGCAATCCATTCCGATTAACGCTATGGTCGCAACGCCCGATCACTTCTAGACCATCTTCCCAAATACGTCCGAAATCTTTGGTGCGAAACCATTCACTTTTCTCTAAAGTAAGGGGATGGCCGAGATCGTCAATGTAACCATCAAAACCCCAGTCATGCTGACACCACAGTTCTCCTACGCCTTCCATTCCCTCTACGTCTTCAAGGGATTTGGCTTCTAGGTGCATTTGCACCCCTGGCATGGGTTGTCCGACGGTGCGATCGCGAACGGCCGGGGAATCCTCCGGACTGGCGGCGGCGATCGCACCCATTTCCGTGCTGCCATATAATTTCACCAAGCAGCCAAAACGCTCGTTATAAGCCTTAAATGTATCTTCCCGGACGCGATCGCCAGCAGCCACGGTTAGTTTATAAGGCCGGGGGGAACGGCGACCCCGCAAGAGGGTTTCGCAAAAAATGGGGGTCATGAAGGCGATATTAGGATCGAATTCTCGTTCTCGTTGCAAATAGCGCAATAAATTTGCCCCTTTTTGTAAATCGATGGCGGCTCCTGCCATCACTCCCGGTAAGAAGGCCGCACCTAATCCGAACATATGAAAGATCGGCACGGGAATGGCAATGCGATCGCTTTTCTCGATTTGCAAGCGCTTGAGGCAATTGAGAACATTATGGCGTAATTTTTCTTGTGAGTGAGCGACCAGTTTGGGATTACCCGTACTGCCGGAGGTTCGCACGTACAAGGTCGGGATGGCATCGGCGGAGGCAGATTCTCCCTGCCAGCGATCGCTTTCCCAGATTTGCAAAAAGTCTTCGGGGCGAGGAAACATTTCGTTTCCCAGATCGGTCGTTTCGACAACCCCCAAGCCATAACGACAAAAAGACGGAATATCTGGCTTATTTTCCCCAGAAGCACCCGCCGCTTTGGGAAATAAGAGAAAGCTATACTCTCGCTCCAATAAGTACAGTAAAACTAGAGCACTGGTTACGGAGTTAACGCACTCTAGAGCCAGTCGATCTCGGCGATCGATCTTGTGTTCGGCAAAGAGGCGATCGAGTTGCTCGAAAGTTTCGGGAATCTCCGAGTAGGAGCGGGTTAATTGCCCATCTGCCAGCACTCGATCCGGCAGAGAATTATTGACAAATTTCATTGCGCTGTTTGCTTCCAATATCACAGCTTTTCCGACCGGACAAAATGAGGAATTGCTACATCCCTAGCTAAACACACCAAACGCGATTCCGCATCCATTCCAATTGTAAAGAATTGTGAAGTAAATATTACTTGAGGGAGGATGGTGTGTCAAGTTTTTACTCTTAAAGCTAGATTTCGAGACGGCAAGCAATATCTCGACATTAAAAATAACAAAACCTTCATCGGGAGATCCCTTTGAAGGTTTTGTTGGAACGGTTTTGTCTAGTCGAGAATCTTTATGAGCGAACTCGACTTACGGATTGAACGAGCTTTTTCTCAAATTTGATTTGCCTATCGGAAAATTTATTAAATTGAGAGAGTATCGATTGACATCTCCCCGCTTTAAAAAGACGGGGACTCTGTGGCTAACCCACCGAAAGCGGGTTGAAACCGCGCTGTCTTGGTTGATTGGATATGCTGAGGTTTCCTCAGCATCCCTCAACCGCTTTCTCCAAGCCTGTCAACAGACTCCTACATCCCTTGGCTAAAAATTAGCTGTGGACTTACATGGGGAGATTGTAGAACAAGACGGGCGGTGCTTTTAAAGGGCGGAAATAGTTCCGCCCACAGCACCTTGTTAAAACCCGTTGCGTTCGATGTCCATTGATTAAAATCAATGGCTAACCCTCACTTTCTTTTTTTAGGTTTAAACTCAGTTTAAACTGTAGCGGCGATCGCTTCGAGAGCGGTTGCTTTGAGAGCCTCAGCAGCTCGAGCGGCCTCGTTTTCTGAGTTATTTTCCGGGTCGCCTTCTTGGTTGACGCACAGGCGCTTACAGGGAATTGTATCGGAAAGAATGGCACTTGCCATCATTCCAGAGTGAATCTCGAGCAGGGCTTCGGGTACGGCTTCAAAAACCAAACGCTGTCCGGGGAAAACAACTCTCTCAAAATACCAATTTTCAATGTTCGTTATCCGAGCGATTTGAATTTGACTGGTTGCGTTAACGTAGCAGCACAGCACGGATGTTCCAATGTCGCTAGGGATGGGATCGAGAATTTGGGACATAATAACTGGAGCGTGATATAGGGTGTTTGCTATTACTTTTCTAAAGTAACATTTCGCGATCCCAACTGCTGTAAATACGACTACCAATCTTCTGTTTCCCCCCCTAGGTGGAAGAGAAAATCTATCAAAATACGGATATTCTTGGTAGTTTTTGAGAAAACTGTGTCTATTGTTGCAAATTTTACCCGATTTCGATGTTTTTTCGCGATCCCCCTATCGATCCCGTCTCGATCCGGACGCGATTCTCCTCCTCCATCCCTCGGATCTGCACGATCCCCGCAGGGTTTGAGTTGCTCCCTTCTTCATTAGGTTGATAGGAGCCTGGAAAAGCGCTAAGGTGAACTTATGTAAACGAATTTTACAATTTGTAGCGACATTGCCGCTACCCGCAAACACCCCCGAGCAAACACCATTTACGCGCTCCTCTTTTCCTCAATCCAGTAGGTTGATTATTAAGGACGAAGGCCACAAAATTCCCTTTAATTAAAAATTCTTAACATTTTTTTAACAATGTCTCCGAAAGCAACGTCCCCCAAAACAATGTCTCCCAAACTCCTTTACGTTCGCCTCCCCTGCAATCCGATTTTCCCCATCGGCGTGGTCTACCTTGCCGATCGCATGGGCAAATTATTCCCGGGCATTCAGCAGCGTATCTTCGATCTGGGAGCGGTGCCACCATTGGAATTCACCAAAGCACTCGATCGCGCGATCGACGAATTTCAGCCGACATTGTTGGTATTTTCTTGGCGGGATATCCAAATCTATGCTCCTGTTGGCGGACGCGGGGGCAACCCCTTACAAATGGCTTTCGAGTTTTACTATTCCAAAAATCCCCTTTTGCGCTTGCGGGGTGCCTTGGGAGGTCTGAAAGTTGCGGGTGCGTATTATGGGGAGTTGTGGCGCAATTTTGGCTTGATTCGCCAAGGACTGAAACGAGCAAAACGCTACTATCCCGATGTTAGAGCGATCGTTGGCGGCGGTGCGGTTAGCGTTTTCTACGAACAGCTTGAAACGTCTCTGCCCCGAGGAACAATTGTTTCAGTCGGAGAGGGGGAAGTTTTACTCGAACGCCTGTTGAAGGGAGAAGATATTGGTGGAGAGCGTTGTTATATCGTCGGAGAAACGAAGCCTCGCGATCGCATGATTCACGAGACTCCCACAACTATTGAGAAGACGGCTTGCAACTACGAATATATCGAGAAGATCTGGCCGGAATTTAGCTACTATTTACAAGAAAATGACTTTTACATCGGCGTGCAGACCAAGCGCGGCTGTCCCCATAACTGTTGCTACTGTATCTATACTGTTGTAGAAGGAAAACAGGTACGCGTTAATTCTGCCGATGAAGTCGTCTCGGAGATGCGTCAGTTATACGATCGTGGCATTCGCAACTTTTGGTTTACTGATGCTCAATTTATCCCCGCAAAAAAATATATCGGCGATGCGATCGAACTCCTGCAAAAAATCCATGATTCAGGAATGCAGGATATTCATTGGGCATCCTATATTCGTGCCGATAATTTAACTCCGGAACTGTGCGATCTAATGGTCAAAACTGGGATGAATTATTTTGAAATTGGCATTACGAGCGGCTCTCAAGAACTGGTACGAAAAATGCGAATGGGGTACAATTTACGAACGGTTTTGCAAAATTGTCGGGACTTAAAAGCTGCCGGATATAACGATATTATATCCATCAATTACTCGTTTAATGTTATCGACGAAACCTTTGATACCATCCGCCAAACCATTGCTTATCATCGAGAATTAGAGAAGATTTTCGGAGTGGAGAAAGTCGATCCGGCGATTTTCTTCATTGGTTTGCAACCCCATACTCATTTGGAAGGTTATGCTCTAAAAAAAGAAATTCTCAAGCCCGGTTATAATCCCATGAGCGTCATGCCTTGGACGGCTCGAAAATTACTGTGGAATCCAGAACCTTTGGGATCTTTTTTTGGAGAAGTCTGCTTGCAAGCATGGCGACAAAATCCCAATGATTTCGGTCGAGAAACCCTGAGAATTTTAGAAGAACGCCTTGGATGCGCTCCTTTAGAAGAAGCACTCAGAGCACCAATGGAAAAGAAAACAGATAATCTTCGTAAAGAGCTAGTCGCACTAACTTAAGAAGAAAAATAAAGGCCATGACTTATACAGCGGCAACACCTTTAACCTTTGCAGATTTCCTCGCTCAATACGGAAACAATCCTCGCTATGAGTTGGCAGATGGAGAACTTATCGATATGGAGCCGACAGGAGTTCATGAAACAGTGAGCGGTAAAGTTGCCGCCCAAATTAATATTGCTATTGCCAGTGAAAAGCTGCCTTGGTGCATTCCTCGTACTTGTTTGATTCGTCCTCTTGCTGAGGCAATAACAGCCCGTCGTCCCGATGTGGTTATTCTAGATGAAATGGCTCTTTCTGACGAACCACTTTGGAACAAAGAACCCGTTATTACTCTCGGACGTTCGATTAAGTTAGTCGTTGAAGTGGTGAGTAGCAACTGGGAAAATGACTATGCGCGAAAAGTGGAAGAATACGCGCTTTTGGGAATTCCTGAATACTGGATCGTCGATTATCGAGGATTGGGAGGAATTGCTTTTATCGGTCGTCCCAAACAACCCACGCTTACAGTTTGTCAACTCGTTGGTGAAGATTATTCCCAACAACAATTCCGTTTGGGAGAGGAGATTTGCTCTCCCAGTTTTCCCAATCTTAAATTTGGTTTGGATGACGTGCTTCCCCGCTAAACAAATAGTCGCCAGGCGATCGCCAGCATCCCCAATAAAGCACAAAAATAAGAGAGAGAGCGCAAGATAGGAATTCCGAAGATGTAGGTTAAACCGTGCAGAATCCGAAAAACGACGATTGCCACCGACGCGATCGCGGTAATCTCATCATTCTGTCCCGTGACTTGCGCCATGAGAATAATCGCGGCGATCGCGGCTAAATTATCGTGGTGGTTTTGTTTGGCGCGATCGGCACGTCCCAACCACGGTGCAACTTCGGGGAGGGTGTCGCGATTTCCCATCGCCCATTCTAACCCGGCAGTTTTAGCGCGACCGAGGGCGGGAATATGGTTGAGGGGAACGGACCACAGAGCCAAAATTAACAAACAAATCAGATCGAGTGTCATTTTTTTTGATAACCTATTGATGGGAACTATTGTACCCTAGCGATCGCAACTTTTGGTCATTGGTCACTCATGCTCGATCCTGCTGGAAATTCTTTACCTCCTCAAAATGTAGAAGCCGAAGAATCTATCTTAGGCGGCATTCTATTGGATCCCGAAGCAATGGGACGGGTTGCCGATGTTATCGATCCCGCAGCATTTTATATCAGCATTCATCAAGAAATTTACGAAGCAGCATTAGCGCTACATCGAGATGGAAAACCGACGGATTTAATGACCGTTACCAGTTGGTTGCAAGACCGAGGAAAACTCGATGATATTGGGGGAACGGGGAAACTGGCGCAATTGGTAGAGAGGACGGTTTCGGCAGTCAATATCGATCGCTATGCCATCTTGGTGATGGACAAATATACGCGCCGTCAATTGATTGGTGCGAGTCATGAAATTGCCGAATTGGGATACGATACGAGTTTAGAATTAGAGATTGTTTTAGATCGGTCGGAACAAAAGGTTTTTGGACTCACTCAACAACGTCCCAAACAAGGTTTAACTCCAATTGCAGAGACTTTAATTTATGCGTTTGACGAACTGGAAAATCTGCAACAGGCAACGGCTTTACCCGGACTTTCCTGTAATTTTTATGATTTAGATGCCATGACCAGTGGTTTTCAAAGATCCGATCTAATTGTCTTAGCTGGCAGGCCGGCCATGGGGAAGAGCGCCTTAAGTTTAAATATTGCTGCCAATATTGCCCAAGAACATCAACTTCCCGTAGCAATATTTAGTTTGGAAATGTCAAAAGAACAATTGGTACAGCGATTGTTAGCTTCTGAAGCAAAAATTGAAAGCAACCGCTTGCGATCGGGACGCATTACCCAAACTGAAATGGAATCGGTGGCATTAGCCATTGGAAATTTAGCCGAGTTACCTGTTTTTATTGACGATAATACCTCTTTAAGCGTTATGCAAATGCGCTCTGAGGTTCGCCGCTTGCAAGCCGAACAAGGGGGAAAAATTGGCTTGGTTTTAATTGATTATTTACAACTCATGGAAGGAGGGGGGGATAATCGGGTACAAGAATTGGCGAAAATTACGCGATCGCTGAAAGGTTTGGCCAGAGAAGTTAATGCTCCTGTTATTGCTTTATCTCAATTAAGTCGAACCGTTGAATCTCGCACAAATAAACGACCGATGTTATCCGATCTTCGAGAATCTGGGTGTTTGAGTGGAGATACACTAATTACTTTAGCAGAAACAGGAAAACAAGTTCCCATTCGAGATCTAGTCGGGCGATCTAATTTTAAAGTTTTAGCTCTAAATCCAGAAACTTTAAAATTAGAAATGGCCAAGGTCAGTCATGCTTTTTCAACAGGTATCAAACCTATTTTTAAATTAGAAACTCGTCTGGGTAGAAAAATTAGCGCTACGGCTAATCATAAATTTTTTACTTTATCTGGCTGGAAACGTTTGGATGAACTAAAAAAAGGCGATCGCATTGGTATTCCTCGGATTTTACCCAGTCCTGTAAAAACTCCATCAATTATCGATCCGCAAATGACATTACTCGGTCATTTAATTAAAGACGACTTAGAAAAGTTTATCGAGAATATCGGAGCAGTTGGTCAATATAAACAGGACTCTCTACAAGAGATAAAAGACTATCTAGAACAACGTATTTCTAATACTAATAAAGATATTGTTCCATCAGATATCTGGAAAATGTATGCAGTTCCAGCAAGCAAAAAAATTGGTTTAACGACAAGAGTGATGCAAGCTAAATTAGGCAATAAATTCTGCGGTTCAACTTTATATAAAAGTAATTTGAGTAGAAAAAGAACTTTGAAACTTGCTGATATTGTCCAATCTAAAGAACTACATTTACTGGGAAATAGCGATCTCTATTGGGATGAAATTTCTGCAATTGAAGAAGGGGGAAATGTTGATGTTTACGATCTAACCATACCGCATTTTCATAATTTTATTGCCAATAATATTATCGTGCATAACTCGATCGAGCAGGATGCGGACTTGGTAATTATGTTGTATCGGGATTCTTACTATAATCCCGATTCTCCCGATCGCAATATTGCCGAGGTCATTATTGCCAAGCACCGCAACGGACCCACAGGAACGGTTAAGCTCTTATTTTTACCGGAGTTAACCAAGTTTGAAAATCTGGCAGCAGACTCTTAAAAAAGCGAGAAATTGCGTTTTTCAACGGGTTAAGAACTCGTGGCGATATTTTCAAGAGAACGAGCCGAAACTTCTGTATTTTCTGAGGTGCGATCGCTATCAGGTTCGGGATGCCAATTCTTCACCAAATTGCGACCGTAAAACATAATAAAAATTCCCGAAACAACCAACCCAGAACCCATCCAAGTTAATCCCGTTACCCACATCGGCTCTCGCTTAACTTGTAAAGTAGACTGTTTTAAATCTCCCGGATTCCATGATGCTTGGGCGATTTTCCAACCTCGATACCAAGTGGGGTGATTCATCCAGACTTTGCGATGTTCGGAAATCTCTTGCATTGCATCATCAATGCGAATTTTACTCGTCCACATGGCAACAGATTGCGAACCTTCATTTCGATCTACAATAAAGTCTTCTAATTGAACGGTGAAGGGTAATTGCAAGAATTTAGGACTGAAGGCGGCAAATATTTCGCCATTGGTATCTGCGATCGCCGTCGGCTGTCCCCAAGGCAACCAAGTCTGTATTTCTGACTGGGTTTCAACTAATAATGCTGGCGTTCCAGCACTATTGGGCGTATCGAGAGGAACGATCTCTCGTTGTAATTTGGCGTTCGGAATTAACTGTTCTAAAGTAATTTGGAAATCCGCCCAGCCCGGGGCGATCGATTGTGCGATCGCCAGTTCTCCCGATTTAAACCCGATAGAAGATTTTGCCGCATAATATAATTTCCCTTCCTCATCGAGAATAATGCGAAAATAATCTTCGGATTGTTGAGGAGGCAAAGTATAGTTGATTTGAATTTCTGGTAAAGATTCCCCGGAAATTAAAGAACGCACGGGGGGGAAATCCCGACCGAAAACAAACCATTGTTCGACGCCGCGATCGCTACTAATTTCGAGTTGTAGCGCGGGATTATTGAGGCGATCGGAAACGCTAATCGGCTGTTTGTTCGCATCTAATTTAAAATCGGGGAAAAAGTCTGTAAAAAGAACCTGTAAATTCTCATCAATGCCAACTTCTCGTTGTAAATAAGACTGCACGTCTAGGGAAATTTCCCCCTCACTTACCGCAATTTTGACGGTTCCGAAAGGATTATTCTTTTCTTTTTCCGGCGCATTGAGTAATGATTCCAACTCTGAAGAAGTTTCGGCGCGAAGAATCTCCAATTCTGCCGGGCCTAAAGCAACTTTACGGTAGGGAAGAGGCGCGATCGCCAGCCATCTTTCTAAAGTTTGTCCCATGCGATCGCTATGCAAGCTCAACCGCACCGCCGGATTTTCCACCATTCCCCCCTCGGCAAAACTCACGGTTTGTACCGCACTTTCCGTATAGCCCAACAGCGAAAGACCGGCAAAAGAATGCGGGGAAACTGTGCCATCTGCTTTCACAAAAATTCCGGCTTGTTGGATCTCGCCATCCATATCGGCAACTTCTAATAAATCGCCCTGTATTCGGATGCGATCGTTCCCCCCTAAATCCGTTCGCAAGGGTAACATCCCTTCAACTCCCAGATGAATCACCGCCGCCGAACCTGCGATAATGGCAATGAGACCGAGATGGGTGAGGGCAAAACCAATTTTACGCGCTCCTCGCCACGGATAGCGACTGAGGGCAGAAACGCCCAAATTCACTGCTAGCAGAAACATTAAGGCCCCAAACCACGGACTTTTATAGATTTCCTGCTGTACCGTGACAGAACCCACCTGCGACTCGTAAAATGTAGCTCCTATCAGGATTGCCGCGATCGCCCCGAGTAAAGGCACTGCAAATTGGATCGAACCGAGAAAACGAAAAATACGGTTTTGCATCATGGTTGCTGACAAACTTCCCACTGAACTGAAAAAATACAGTAATCGAGGGCTAAAGAATGGAAGTGTCATCAAAGTTGCAAAAAAGTCCCATTTATGAGATTTTTGCATTAATATAATCAGTTTTTATCATAGATAAGCGCGATCGCCGACCCTGACTCGTTTTGATTTCACTATTCGGAAACCGTAAAATGGAAGAGGTAAACGGCAATACTCCCTCAACTTTTTAACTTTGCTAAGCTAAGGAATGTTAAGAAATTTATAGATTTTTTGACAAACGCGACTTTTTCCGGGATCGTTCAGCAAACTCTCTAAAATCCATGATGGCAACCCAAATGGCCTCGGCATTAATCGAGCAAACCCCCCAAGACGAGCGATCGCTCAAAGCAGTTTGGGAAACAATCCAATCGGATAGCTGTCCCCGTCACTATAACTTCCACATGCACACCTTTTGTTCTGACGGACAATTGCATCCGAAGGAAGTCATCGAACAGGCGGTTGCCATTGGTCTCAAAGGTCTGGCAATTACCGATCACCATACCGTTAACGGCTATCGCGTGGCGCGTTGGTGTTTGGCAGAAATGGGACAAACAGAAGGTCTTCCCCAATTGTGGAGTGGCGTGGAGATTACTTCATTATTACTCAATACAGAAGTTCATATTCTCGGTTACGCCTTCGATCCCGAGTGTCCGGCATTGGCTTCCTATCTAGAGGGTTTTGCCCCGAAAGGTCAAGCCGCGCAAGCCGATCGCGTCATCGACGCCATTCATCAAGCAGGAGGATTAGCCGTATTGGCGCATCCGGAACGATATCGCCGTCCGGCCGCAAAATTAATCCCCGCCGCCGCAGAGATTGGCATTGATGGGGTAGAAACGTACTATGCCTATCGTCACGTCAATCCGTGGCAGCCTTCCCCCAAACAAACCCAACAGGTCAAAGAATTGAGCGATCGCTACAATTTGTACAACACCTGCGGAACCGATACTCACGGCAGCGATTTACTCTTGCGGCGATAATTGAAGCGATCGCTCTTTCTCTATTGTAGGAGGCGCGATCGCTCTTTCTCTGTCATGAAAGATGCGATCGCGAAACACCTGAATCTATTCAATCGGCGTACCGATCGCAGTCAGATCGATGACGTAACCTCCGGTTATCAAATAAACAGAAGTCGCGATCGCACCGATACGCCGCGTTAAATTACCGAGGCGATCGCGGAATGTTCGCCCGATGGGATAGGTGGGGACGAGACCCCATCCCGTTTCTTCTCCCACCAAAATGACCATTCCTTTTGCTTGCTGCAAACTTTCTAATAATTCCACCACAATTGCTTCCCATTCTGCCTCGTCGCGATCGAGAATATTGGCCAGCCAAGTTCCCAAAGAATCGACGAGAAAACAATCATCCTCTTGCATCGTTCGGATCGCCGCAGCCAAATCCACCGGAACGAGCAAGGTTTTCCACTCTAGAGGGCGGCGGGAAGCGTGTCGGGCTATTTTCGCCTGCCATTCGCGATCGCTGGCATTTTCTCGAGCTGTCGCCACATAACTGACGACTTTACCGGAATTTTTTGCCAATCGTTCGGCCCATTCGCTTTTGCCCGAACTGGCAGGACCGATCGCCAAAATTAAAGGTTGGAGTGATTTTTTTTCAGACATTTCCCGAAATCAACATGAAGAATGCCAAAATAAGACAATACAATAGGGGCAGAGAAATTTACGATGGGGAAGAGAATATTTTCTCAAACCCAAAAAATTTCCCTTGGCGATCGCGGCGGTCGAGCTTATTCAATAGCCATCCCGAGTCCGGCCAAAGTTAAATAGTGGCGAGAGATCCAACATGAGACCAGAACTACAACGCATCGAAACTGCTTTAGCTCAACTCGAGAGAAACCCCCAAGGGGTGAGTAACGACCGCAGAAGGCAACCCTCGCTTCCTCAAAAACTTCGCAGTCCTTCTTTTTCGTCGGCTAAACCCGTTCGTTTACCCCCTTCTCAATCTCGCCCTTCTCAATCTCGATTACCCTCGCCTCAGTTACCTGCATCTCGATTGCCTGCATCTCGATCGCCCGCGCCTCAGTTACCTGCACCTCAGTTACCTGCCTCTCCATCTCGTCCGGTCTCCTTTCCTCAGCCCTATCAAAGCCAACTTACAACCCTCCCCAAGCTCCAATCTGCCCAAATCAGTACCCATCGCCACGGGGTCAACCCCGCTCTTGCCACCAATTTACTCAAAGAAATTGAGGAAATTACCACGAGTTGGCAAAGAGAACTCAAGCGGGTTTTAATTGCCATTCAGGATTTATATCTTGAAGGTCCGATCGTTGATGGCTGGCTCGAATCTCAATCTCCCCTTCCCGATAGTCCTAAAGTTGCCTCTCATTCCCTCGACCTAGACCAATTCAACTCTGCCGATCGCCCCGGCTATCGCCTGTGCGGTTTGGATGAAAGCGGCCGCCTCTGGTCGAGAACCTGTCCGCCCGAGCAAGTCGCTGGGGTGAGCGTGGCGATCGCTCGCTATCAAAAATTGCGCCAATTCCTCAAGACCAAACAAAATCTAGAAAATCGCCTGACCAATCTTGCCGAAACATTAGTCATGGTTCATGGCAAACTCAAAGAAGAAGTTTAAGATTAACTTAGCGATCGCGGGCGAGCATCTATCCTCGAATAATTCTTCTGTTCCGAATGCGTCCTCACAATCAAGATCATGACCATGAATTCTCAACCCGAAAAGAAAATTCCTGTTTCGGTTCTCATTCCAGCGAAGGATGAGGAATTAAATCTTCCTAAATGTTTGGATTGTCTGACCAGAGCAGATGAAATTTTTGTCGTGGATTCAAACAGTACCGATAAGACCATCGAGATTTGCCAGGAATATGATGTCAATATCGTTCAATTCAAATACGAACGCGGAAGCTGGCCGAAAAAGAAGAACTGGGCATTAGAAAATTTACCGTTTCGTCATGAATGGGTTCTCATTGTGGATTGTGACGAACAAATCACCGATACCCTTTGGCAAAAAATTGAAAAGATTCTCGAAAATCCCCAGCATGATGGCTATTATGTTAATCGCAAGGTTTATTTCTTCGATCGCTGGGTTCAACATGGTGGCAAATATCCTGATTGGAATCTTCGGCTTTTCAAACACAAACTCGGTCGCTACGAAAATTTATTAACCGAAGATGGTTCCGATACGGGAGACAATGAAATTCACGAACACGTGATTCTCGATCGCGGCTGCACTGAAGAATTTATTCACGATGCACCCATGATCCATAAGGATTTTAAGAATATTTCGGCATGGCTGGCACGTCACAATCGTTACTCGAGTTGGGAAGCAAGATTTTATGACAATCTGCGCCAAGGCGTATACGAAAAATCCCTCGACCAATATCAAGGTAAAATCATTCCGCCAAAATGGTTTAACGGTACGCCTCTAGAGAAAAAGCGCTTTCTCCGCAAGGTTTGGGTTTGGCTGCCTTTTCGACCGTTCTTGCGTTTCATCATTGTCTATTTTTTGAAGTCAGGCTTTTTAGATGGAAGAGCGGGTTATTTTTACGCTCGTCTGATTAGTCATTATGAGGCTCAAATCGGCATTAAATGGTATGAATTAAACCATTGTCAGCCTCTTCCCAAACAACAACCACAAGTCCCCGAGGCGATCGCGACAACCGGACAACTGGCAAACGAATGAAGCAAACAAACTCTTCTTCTTTTCTAGATGCTCAACCTTTTGCAGATTTGCAACGGTACGACCAATCGGGATACGATCGCGGCAGACCGGGTTGGTATATTCTATTTTGGTGGTTCGTGCAGGCGATCGCGTTTCCTTTGACGCTGCATAATTTAAGTGGCATTCGCAGTGCCATTTTGCGTTTATTTGGTGCAAAAATCGGTCAGGGGGTTGTCATTCGCCCCACGGCTCGCTTTACTTATCCTTGGAAAATTGAGATCGGCGATTATAGTTGGATCGGTGATGATGTGGTTTTATACAGTTTAGATAAAATTCAAATTGGCTCTCACTGCGTAATTTCCCAAAAGTGTTATTTGTGTACGGGAAGTCATGATATTAGCGATCGCGCTTTCGCTTTACAAACCGAGCCGATTTTAATCGGAAATGGGGCATGGGTGGCGACGGATTGTTTTATCGCACCGGGAGTTAAAATCGGAGCAAATGCGGTCATTGGGGCAAGAAGTAGCGTTTATCGCGATATTCCCCCTGCGCAAGTTGCATTTGGAAATCCCTGCCGTCCTCGCTACGATCGCCAAATGAAAGAGGAATAATTTGTCATGTCTATTGTATCTCAAAGGTATCCGAAATTAGTTGTTCCGCCTGCGATCGCCTTAAAAATCAGTCATGATGATTTTGTCAAATTGGCACTCAATAACCGAGAATTAAGATTAGAAAGAACAGCAGAGGGAGAGTTAATCGTGAATCCTCCAACGGGTGGCGAAACGGGTCGCAAAAACTTTAAACTTGGTACGCAGTTGGGAATCTGGTGCGAGTCAAACCCTCAATTAGGAGAAGGGTTTGATTCTTCTACAGGGTTTACTCTTCCTAACGGTGCGGATCGATCTCCCGATGCGGCTTGGGTAAGTCGAGAAAAGTGGGATTCTTTAACCGTAAAACAGCGAGAAGGTTTTCTGCCAATTTGTCCCGATTTTGCGATCGAATTGCGCTCGAAATCCGATACACTGGTCTCTTTACAAAATAAAATGCAAGAATATTTAGAGAATGGGATGCGTTTGGGTTGGCTCATCGATCCCAAGTCTCACCGAGTGGAAATTTATCGCCCTCAGCAGGAGGTAGAACAATTAGAAAATCCTACTCGTTTATCGGGGGAGAATGTATTACCCGGATTTATTTTGGATTTAACGAGAATTTGGTGAATTGAGGATGGATATTGTTCTTTGTGCGATCGATAAGCCTTTAGCGGATGCGTGGCAAAAGTTTTGCGGCGATTTGGAGTTTGTTTCCATCCATCGCGGCTCAATTCTAGAGTTAAACTGTGATGCTGTTGTTAGTCCGGCTAATAGTTTCGGGTTTATGGATGGGGGACTCGATATGCTGTATAGTCAGCATTTTGGCTGGCAAGTCCAAGAACGATTGCAACAAGTTATTCGGGAAAAGCATCATGGCGAACTATTGGTAGGAAGGGCTGAAATTGTTGAAACTGATAGTATACAAATCCCCTATGTTATTGCCGCACCAACCATGCGCGTTCCCATGATTCTTAAGAATTCAATTAACCCTTATTTAGCAGCACGTGCCGTTCTATTATTGGTTAAATACGGGATCTTTGAAAATGGAATTCTCGAAGGAGAATTGATATCTCAAGCTGTACAAACTGTTGCATTTCCGGGTTTGGGAACGGGAGTCGGGAAAATTGGTGTAAATACTTGCGCTCATCAGGTTAGACAAGCGATTGAGGCTGTTTTATTAGAACGAGAATCATTTCCTCAATCTTGGCTTGATGCCCAACAAAGACATCAAAAGTTATATACGAGTTCGTTAAAAGACCTCCAATTTGAGTAAGTCTAAAAAATAAAGTACCCTCGCTATTCAATCCGTTCTTTTCCCACCCAACTCACGCGCTTTTCCACTGGAATTCCATCTTCAATTGTACTGCCTTGATAAGAATCTTTACGGACTTGAATGGTGATAAATGTTAATTCTTCTGTCTCGGAAGTATTGCGAAAACAGCGAACTCCTTCGGGATCGACGCGCAGGATCGTTCCTTCTTGGATGGGAAAGATGCGATCGTCAATTTGAAACTCTCCCTCCCCACTGAGAAAAATATAGATTTCTTCGTTTAATTGATGTTTGTGATAAAACGGGATCGATCGCTTGGGAGGAAAACGATTGAGGGAAATTTCCGCACCCGTCAGCTTGAGAATTTCTTTTAAAAATACCTTTCCTTCCAGTTGAAAAGACTGCTTTGACGTACTGAAAACAAAGCGATCCAGTTCAGAAAATGCGCCAACATTGGTAAAACTACAGTTTTCCAACTCTTGGGAAGCGACTAAGGATTGACTCATCAATCTCCTATGACTTTTAAGTTGCAAGTTAAAAGTTACGATAGCAGGATAACTTGTAAAATGCAAGTTAAAGCAAGGGAATGATTGAAAAATGCCGCCAAAACGCTCGACTTGCCCGATCGCGAGTACCTTGGATTTAATCGGCGATCGCTGGACGTTGCTGATCGTCAGAGATATGATATTTTTCCACAAACATCGCTTTGAGGAGTTTTTGGACTCTCCCGAAGGCATCTCTACAAACGTTCTCGCCAATCGCTTAAAGTTATTGGAAGAGTTGGAATTGGTGACGAAACAGCCCTACAGCAACCATTCCCGTCGCATGAGCTACCATTTGACCGAAAAAGGCGAAAGTTTGAGAACCCTTTTAAAAGTAATGACACGGTGGGGTTTAAAGCATCTTCCCGATACAGAAATTCCTCGGGAAGAATAGAGAAGGTTAACTTCTCGGCACTTTAACTGACCTTAAATTCATCGATCGCAGTCACGAGTTTATACTCTAGATTCTCGTAAAGTTGAGTCGTGCGCACGCGGTGATGAGCATTGACAATGGTAATCAGTTCATTGTAGTGCGTGGGAACATCTCTTAATGTTCTACTCCCTGAATAGATAATCGTATTGTCAGTCACTGCCCAAGCAATTCCCGAAAAATGTGTCGCTTTTTCTCCTCCTAGCGTATAAACCTCATCTGTTAAGGGAAAGACCAATTTTCCGTTAATAAATTCGCCAAAATATTGAGCCGTGACTTCCCGAGGCGTATCAATGCGAACGGTATTAGTTTGAACGTATTGAGTGCCTTCAATTTCAATGCGAACTCGTACTGCATGAGTATCGATAAGATTGCCCATCTTATCAATTCGTATGGCTTTTCCTTCCCAAGTGCCGCAATGACCTGTAAAGGCGATGGGAACGCCAAATTCATTATGAGAAGGCGTAGGAATGGCGGGATAAGAATCCACAAAAGTTGAAGTCATGAAGTTTTTTTCTCGATAGCAATATCGTCAGTCATTTCTATAACCCCCCGTCGCGAAAGTTGAGTTTATGCCGCCGCTCTTCTGCGACGACGGCCGATTTTTAAGCTCATTTCCCGGCTTTCCCGTTGGTACTCGTGAACAATGGGCATTCTTTCGGCTTGAAAATTCGCGATCGCTTCGTCAAGATCGGAACTGGTTGCGAGATGATGAGATAAGCGCTGCGCATCTTCCCATCCCGATGTCATGCCGAGGGCTTGAGTCGGACTTTTAGCATGGGCAGCATCGCCAATTAAAAGAATACGGCCTTGATACAACTGGGGTAGGCAATCGAGATCGTAGGAGTAGCGGCAAGTAACCTGTTCTGGAGGAGTAGAGGCAATGAGATTTCGCGCATCTTCCGGTAATTTTGCTAATTCTTGAGGGGGAATTGCAATATTATTCGGACGGGGTTTGCCCACTTCCGACTCGTCCCGTTCTGCCTCGATAAAGAAACCCCAATGGGTGCGATCGCCGCCCAGATCGAAGAAGTTGGCATAAATTCCCCGACCTCGGGTATAGACGATAAATTGACCCTCGCTGCAAAATTGGGAATCACGGGTAATTCCGCGCCAAACAATATCGCCGAGATAGAAAGGTTTGACCCCCGGTACGACGCATTCTCGAACTTTAGAAGCAATGCCATCACTGCCGATGAGTAAATCTCCTTCCCATTGACTTCCATCTTGAAAGCGGGCTACAACACCGCGATCGCTTTGCATTGCCGATTCAAATTGAGCGTCCAAGTGCAGGCAATCTTCGGGAATTGTCTCTAAGAGTGCTTCTAAAATAGCTTTGCGGTGAATTAAAACTCTGGGCAAGAGATCGTCGCGATCTTCGACGATATGCGATCGGAACGCTTCCCCGCGTAAATTGCGAAACTCAAAAGACTTGACGGGGTTTCCTGCCTCGAGTACCTTCTGGCAGAGTTCGGGACTGCCTGCTTGGAGAATTTCCATGCCCGAACGAATCACTAAAATGCCGCATCCTTCGGCCCGAGGAGCAGAAGCCCTCTCAAAGATATCAACTCGATAGCCTTGTTGTAACAACAAATTTGCTAAATAAGTCCCAGACGATCCCGCACCAATAATACCAATTCGATAATCATGAGAAATCTGACCGTTCGTAGAAACCATAGGTGCAATTCCTTCGATATTTTATTAAATATAACGAATTGTTAAGAAAATAGCAATAATCGTGTCAGAGGTGCACTACACGATAAGCGGCTCTTGTCAATCCGGAGGGCTGGGTACATCGGCTGCCGCGATCGCCTTGTGGGAGGAGAAGTTATGAAGTTAACAAAGTTCATAAGATATTCAATATAAATCTCATACAAAATCAATAAGAACCTCATTGCCAATCCGTATATTTCCCATTGAGGTAAAAGATATGAACCCAAACCTATTAACAAAAAATTCATAAACTCAATAAAAAGTCAGAACCCGCTTGAAGAAAACCGACCTTATATTAACTTTAAACTCCCATTTTCATATTTGATGTTTTTAGCTTTTTATTTTAATTTAAACCTGTATAAGTGCTTGTATTGCTGAGGTAAAAAATGTTGGATACGCAATTAAATTTTACCATCGAAGAAATCATTCAGGTCTATTTGAACCGATTTCAACAATTCCTGCAAGGTACGATTTCTTCCCGTCAAGAAAGGCTCGGAAGACAAGAAATCATTGACCTTTTACTGCGATCGCACGCACCCGAATCCGTTGCCCATTGCTTAGTCGATGCCCTCTTTCAACGATTTGATACGCCAGCAAGCGGTTGGCTGTCCGTCGCAGCAGTCAAACCAGAAATTCCTCATCTCGATAAGGCGATTCGGAATCTAGTCGGACAACTCGTCGAAGGATTTACCCACACTTTTCAGCAAGCCTTGCAAACGGCTGATACTCATCCAGATGGCAGCATCGACCATCACGAACTGATTAATGTTTTCATGGCTGCCAATTGTATGCCCCATCATATCGCCGAGCAAATTACCAATGAAATGCTCTACAACATTGAGATGAATGGCAATGGTAGAATTCCCATTGTAGAAATACAAGCGCAAATTCTCACAGTTGCCGATCGCTGCATCAATGCTAGGTCGATTGTCGAACAGATTGTCAAGACCTTTACGCACAATTTTAACTATACGATACAATCCGAGGGGTATGGCGATCGCCCAATCAAGCGCAAAGAGTTGGTCAAAGTAATCTCGCGATCGTTTAGAAATGCACCGCGCTATTATGCCGAACAAATGGCAAACGATATCTTTGCACGACTTAGACAAAATCAAGGCCAAAATCGGGGGGGAGAAATATCCCTAACTGAAATTTGCGCTCAAATTCCCCAAATGCAATCTCATCTCGTCGTTGCTGCCGATTACGTTACCCGCACGTTGATGGATAATTTTCAAGGGGTTGTGCGAGAATCCGATTGCAATCGCAGAGGGACGATTGCCCGTCGGGAATTAGTAAATTGTCTGATTCGTGCGGGAATGTCCCCTTATGATGCCAATTGTACGGCAGATGATATTTTTGCCAGTTTCGATCGCGATCGCCATCAATATCTCTCTTTGCAGGAAGTGACCCTCGAACTTCCCAACCAAGGATGGCGCTGTATTTATCCTTTACGATGAAGGCTGTTATTGTTGGGAGAGGCGCTTAATTCCTTTTCCGCCCAAAAGGCGATCGCATTCTGCTAAATATGCCGGAATTTTATCGCGATGGGGACTATTTTGCAAACAAGTTGTCAAATCGTATTTTTGCAGGTTCTTGGCTTTTTTTCCGGCAAACCAATGCCCGCCATTTCCTAACAAGTTATAGCGCATTTTGCCGTATTCGATCAGATCGTAGGCAATCGCTAAATTTCGCAGCCAAAGAATTGAAGGAATATTAATATTACCGGGAGTTTCTTCCGGTTTGGGCAGTCCTTCTTGCCAGGTTAAGTACCATTCTTTTCCCAAGCAGGAGATCGCTTCTCGTTCCAATCGCTCTAAAATGGGCGGTAAGATTTCCTCGGCGCGATCGAGTAGTTCTAGAACTTGTAAGTGTTCGTCAAAGTCCGCAGGATTGGATGCACCAATAGAGAG
This sequence comes from Cyanobacteria bacterium P01_E01_bin.42, assembly GCA_039194995.1. Lineage (GTDB taxonomy): Bacteria > Cyanobacteriota > Cyanobacteriia > Cyanobacteriales > Spirulinaceae > CCY15215. Next base: position 27,140 of record JBCCVR010000057.1, read on the forward strand.
TGTGTTGATTTCGGGATGGGACAAACAAAATAAACCATTAAAAACCATCGGGCTGAGGGGTTGGCAGAGTTGCACTAATTTCTCTGGGGCTTGATAAAGCATGCCGCCTTTATTGGACGGACTGATAATAAAAACCCCCATATCTTGACGCTTTGCCGCTTCAATGGCCGCCCAGTTATCTTGAAAAATATAGTACCAATGTAAATTAACGTAATCGAATTCTCCCGATTCTATGGCTTGAATAATTATCTCCGTTGGTGCGTGGGTGGAGAAACCGATAAAACGGACTTTTCCTTCTGCTTGTAACTTTTTCGCTTCTGCCAAACACCCTCCCGGTTTGAGACAGTAATCTAAAAGTTCTGCATTATTAACTCCGTGTAATCCCAATAAATCCACATAATCGAGTTTTAAATAATCGAGAGAGCAATCGAAAGTTTGACGAAATTCTTGGGGGTCGGCAACGGGTTCGACTTTTGTTTGGACGATAATTTCATCCCTTGGTAATTGCGGTAAAATTGCTCCCAACTGCATTTCAGAAGACCCATATCCCCGAGCGGTTTCAATATGATTGATCCCTAAATCGATCGCGCGGCGAATTGTTGCTTCAACATTGTTTTGATTTTCTGCGGGAACCGCTTGCCAACTGATATCTTGCCATTTATACTGATAGCGCATTCCTCCACAGGAAAAAATGGGCATTTGCAGTTCGGTGCGTCCAAAACGACGGTATAGCATGAGCAAAAGTGAAGAAATACAGATTAAGGAATATGGGTGATTTTCAAATTTTTAAAGTAAGCAATTGTTTGCGGTTCTGTATATAAGCCAATTGTCCCCGATAGTTCTTTCCCTTGTTTTAAATCGTTAACAATTAAGGCCGGTTCTAAACTATCATTCAGATACAAACGGGCGACAGTATCTTGAACTTCAATCCGCATTTTCGTCCAATTTCCGGGTTGCAGGGGAGTGTAAGTTTCATACTTTCCGGGAGAGTTGCGGCGCAAATAGTACCAAGCATAACCCGGCATAGAGATATATTGTACGCTATGGTCGCGATCGCTTTGTCGATCCGATTGGCTATTCACGGGGCGCAAGTAAAAGCCCTCGTAAGTCGAGTGTTTGGCATCGATCGTACCGTCGGGAAAATAGCGAGCATCGACTCGGAACATAATACCAATAAAACCCTTTGCCCAACCCGGGGCATTTTCGGGTAGAGTGCTGGCAACATCAATTTCAATCTCGCCATTATGAAAGGGATGCTGGGTAGGAATATTGAGAAAAGTGCAACTATCGCAAGCATTAACTTGTTCGTCAATCGGGAGACTGGGATCTATGGCGCGATGCTTGGGAGAAACAATTTCTTGCAAGCTCTCGTAACCGCGATAATTCGCGTTTTTGACCAAAACATTCGCGCGATTATTGAGAAAGTTTTCAATTTCATCAATTGAATGCAGGGGAAAATATTCGGTTTCCTCGCTTCCTGCCATTGCGAGCAAGGGGTTTAACGAAGAAACAGATAGCGATCGCACATTCTCTGCATTGGCAGTGCCAAATAAGAAGAAAAACAATACAGTCGCGATCGCCATTCCTTTCAATAATTTAAACATCAATGATTCCTCTTCTACTCTTTGGGAAAAACTAGGGGACGTGGGTGATTTTTAAGTTTTTAAAGTAAGCGATCGTGTAGGGTTCGGTAAATAAACCTACCGCACCGCGCAATCCTTCCCCTTGTTTGAGATCGTTTACAATTAAGGTCGGTTCTAAACTACCATTGAGATACAAGCGAGCAACAGTCCCTTCCACTTCAATTCGCATTCTCGTCCACATTCCGGGTTCGAGAGGGGCATAAGTTTCGTACATTCCGGGGGAGTTTTCCCGGAGTAAGTACCACGGATAGCCCGGGTTAGAAATATATTGAACGCTAAAATTGCGTCGGAGTTGACTGTTATCTTTACTATTCAAAGGTCGGAGATAAATTCCCTCATAGCGGGAATTTTTGGCATCAATTTTGCCATCGGAAGCATATTTTGCCTCGACTCGAAATACGATCCCAATAAATCCACGTGCGAAAGGCGGGGCATTTTCCGGTAAAGTACTGGCAACATCGACTTCAATTGTACCATTTTGGAAGGGTTGAGCCGTTGGGACATTTAAGAAAGTACAACCATCGCAGGCATTTTCAGGGTTAACGGCAAGACTTGGATCGATCGCCTGATGATCGGGGGATACTGTCACCTGCAAACTCTCATGTTCGAGATAGTTGCTTTCTCTGACAATCACTTCGGCACGGTTATTCTCAAAATTGTCAATTTCCCTTATCGATCGTAGGGGAAAATATTCAGTGGTGAGAATTTTCTTCCCCATTTCCATTTGCTTCAATGAAGCAGAAAACAAAGACCTAGCATTATCTGCATGGATTGGGTAAGCGCATAGTGCTAAGGCTGCCGTCGCGATCGCCACGCTTTTCAATACTTTAAACATCAAGGATTCCTCGACCACTGACTAATGACTGAAGAGAAAGAGGAAACTATTCTTAGCCTCTTTCTCAAAGACATCAAACAAATTTTGCTCGGAAAAAATTCTCGTAATGACGAATCTCATTACATCGAATCGTGATGGGGAGCATGAGTGATTTTTAAGTTCTTAAAGTAGGCATCGATATTGGGTTCGGTATATAAAGCAATCGTTCCCATTGAATCCGCACCGTGTTTGAGTTCGTCTACAACAAGGACGGGTTCGGGATTATTATTGACATAAAACTTGGCATGTTCTCCAAATACTTCAATGCGGAGTTTTGTCCAAGCTCCGGGTTGAAGGTCAGCATAGGCCTCATATTCTCCGGGTTCTTGTTCTCGAAGTTCATACCAAGGATGACCGGGTTTGGCAAAATATTGCGTGGCAAAATTTCGGAAAGGTTCGTCTGCGAGACTGTTTTCGGGTCGCAGGTAAAATCCTTCATATTTTGATTTTTTGGGTTGCCTTTCATTCATTTGGACGCGGAAGAAAACACCAACAAATCCGATCGTATTGCGAGGATCGCTGGCAACATCGACTTCAATTACGCCATTATGAAAAGGTTTCGTCCCTATATTCAAAAACGTACAGCCATCACATGCTCCTTCTGCTACTTCTTGCGCTCTCAAGTCCGGATCTAAAGGGTTTTGAATACTCTGATGGGTATCTTGAACTTCGACTTTTATGGCTTGATAACCGTGATATGTTGCCTCTTCTACATTAACGGCAACACGATCGGTTCTCATTCCTTGCAGTTCGTCCAGCGATCGCAAGGGATAATACTCAACTACACCACCAATGAGGGAGTGTGACATATGACGAACATGACCGGCTGCAATTTCAACAGATTCCGTTCTTTCCGCATTTGCAGTGTTGACAGAGAGAGATAGTGCTGTTAAGCCAACAATTGCACCTTTAAATAAATTTCGTTTAGACGGAAGCATCAACGACTCCTCAATTTTTTAGTGTTTTATTCGTTCCGTGTTTGTTTGCTCGATTTGCTCGGCAACAGTTTGAATTATAGTAGAAAAGGGGAGTTTGCCAAGATATCGGATATGAAATGAGATTGCAAACACCTCCTAGAGAAGGACAAAGGGTTAATGTCTATCTGACGGCATATTTTTAACCTATTTTGACTCGCATATTTTTACAGCATATTTTTATAATGGCGGTTAATATCGCGCTTACTCTGAATATCCAAGGAATATCTAAAGACAGAGCGATCGCCTCTGTCCGAATTTCCGGATGACTCAGAGGCGATCGCGAATTAACCAAACCTAATTGACCGAATGTTTATTACCGAATGTTTATTTTTGAATCGGCGAATGTTTGAGTTTTAAGATTCTGTCGAGGCCAATTTAAATCCTAATGCTTTCTTTTGCATCAATTGGAAAATATTATAGAATCCATTAGCACGAGAAGGAGTCAGACTCATTTTCAAACCCGTTTCTTCAATAAAATCAGGAGTGACTTGGAGAATTTCTTCAGGAGTTAAACCGTTTAATCCTTCAATTAATAGTCCTACTAATCCTTTCACCAATTGAGCATCTGAGTCTCCTTGATAGATGACTTTGCCTTCTTCTAAATCGGCGGTAATATAAACTTGCGAGACGCATCCCACCACTTTATTTTCAGGAACTTTTCCCGCATCTGGCATGGCTGCTAATTTACCAGCATAGGCGAGTAGTTGCCGATAGCGCTGTTTGGGATCGGTACGTCGCTTGAATCGTTCGACAATGCGATTTAAGTTAGGGGGTAAGGGCTGATTAGCAGATGACATGAGAAATAAAAATTAATTCTTCTGGAATTTATGGGTATTGTAACAACCTGAAAAAATTTTAAACCATATTTCCTTACACTGGATTTTGGGTTATGGTGTAGATCAAACCTCCGTCCATTTTCATCAACCGAGAGTTGCCATGTCTCATTTCAGCACGATTAAGGTTCAAATCAAAAACGGCGAGATCCTCAATGATGTCTTGCAGGAATTAGGATACGCGGTTGAATGCAATACAGAAATCCGAGGATATCAAGGCAAAACCACCACTGCCGATTATGTTATCCGCCGTTCCAATCATTACGATATCGGATTTCGTCAAAATGGAGAAAGTTACGATATCGTCGCTGACTTTTGGGGAGTCAATCTCGATCGCAAACAGTTTGTCAATTCTGTTTTGCAAAAATACGCTCACAAAACTCTCCTTGCCACCGTCCAAGAGCAAGGGTTCAACTTGGAAGAGCAAGAAACTCTCTCGGATGGCAGCGTTCGCGTTGTTGTCGGCAGATGGATGTAAAAAAATTACTGTACAAAAATTCAAAATCTAAAGTTTTGAATTGGAGCAACGATTGGTGAAATTACAAAAAACCACGTGGGGATTGGTCATTGCGGCTTCGTTTCTAACAACTTTTGTTTATTTCTACGAAGTTGCCGGTAAGTCCCAACAAGAGGTCAATGCTGCCAAGCAACGGCAGATATTTGATTTTACCAAGGATGATATTGCTGGATTTACCATCGAACGAGAGGATGAAGAAACCCTTGCATTTGTCAAAAGCGATCGTGAGGCATCCTCTTGGCAGATGGAGCAGCCGGAAGAATCCCCGGCGAGCGATCCGGCAGTTTCTTTCTTGCTCGATCTACTGGTTGATGGGGAACGCGATCGCCTCATTCTCGGACGTTCTGAAGAGCTTGAAGAATACGGTCTAGACAACCCTTTGGCGACAATTTCCGTCGATATCGAGGATCGATCGGAGTCTCCTGTTTTGGTGTTGGGTGGGGAAAATTTTGATGGGAAATTTATTTACGCTCGGGCGAATCCCGAGGGCGAGGAAACAGAGGAGTTTGAAATTATTTTAGTCCCTATTGATTTTAAATACGCGATGGAACGGGAACTTGAAGAATGGCAAGCTAGTACAACAGATGAAGAATAAAATTATAGGGATGTAGCACCTACATCCCCATTATGATTTAGCGATCTTGTATCCCTGCGATTGCTTAACGATCGACCGATCCCATAATCACGTCAATACTGCCGAGAATCGCCACAATATCTGCAACTTTCATCCCTTTGACCAAGCGAGGCAAAATTTGCAAGTTGTTGAAATCTGGGGCGCGAATCTTAAATCGCCACGGAAACATCCCGCCATTCCCGATAATAAATACGCCCAATTCTCCTTTTCCGCTTTCTAAGCGAACGTAATGTTCTCCTTCAGGAATTTTAAAAGTCGGTGCGACTTTTTTGGCGACATATTGATAGTCAAACCCATTCCATTCTGATTTTTTCCCTTCTGCCATGCGTTTTGCTTCCAAGTTCTCGTAGGGACCCCCCGGAATTCCCGCACAGGCTTGGCGAATAATCTTCACCGACTCGCGCATCTCGCGAATGCGGACGATATACCTTGCAAAACAGTCACCGCTAGTTTCCCACTGCACATCCCAGTCAAAATCGTCGTAACATTCGTAATGGTCAACTTTGCGTAAGTCCCACTTCACCCCAGAAGCCCGCAACATCGGACCCGACAAACTCCAATTAATCGCTTCTTCCCGAGTAATCGTACCAATTCCTTCAATGCGACGGCGGAAAATGGGGTTATTGGTGATTAATTTTTCGTATTCGTCAACAACCGGATCGAAGTAATCACAAAAATCTATACACTTATCAATCCAACCATAAGGGAGATCGACAGCAACGCCGCCAACGCGAAAATAGTTGTTATTAATTAAACGAGATCCCGAAGCCGCTTCCCACAGATCGTAAATCATTTCCCGTTCCCGGAAAATATAGAAGAAGGGAGTTTGCGCCCCAACGTCAGCGAGGAACGGTCCCAACCACAGTAAATGATTGGCAATGCGGTTGAGTTCCAGCATGATAACCCGAATGTATTGGGCGCGCTTGGGGACTTCAATATTTGCCAATTGCTCGGGGGCATTCACGGTAATGGCTTCGTTAAACATACCCGCCGCATAATCCCAGCGACTCACGTAAGGTACATACATCACTGTGGTGCGACTTTCCGCGATTTTTTCCATCCCTCGATGGAGGTAGCCGATCACGGGTTCGCAGTCGATTACGTCTTCGCCGTCTAGGGTGACGATCAAGCGCAAAACGCCGTGCATCGAGGGATGGTGGGGTCCCATGTTCAAAACCATGGGTTCGGTTCTAGTTTCTATCTGTGGCATAGATCGGCAGTGTTCGGGGCTATCTTCGGTGAATGGGTGCGGCGGGGATGGGATTGAAGTTACCCGATCGCCCAACCGCTCTTTACATTTTTTTACAGCTTTACCGATTATACGGGAATGGGGGGAATGAGTTTGCATCGGAGGGGATATTTGTGGCGATCGCTTGGGAAAGTGATGAACTAAAGCACACTTAGTCCGATGATGTATTTTTTTCTGCTCCCTCGCTCGATTGTGCTAAATAGATTCCTAACAAAATCACGGGAAAAATAAAAATATCCCCAATTCCCAGGGCTTGCGAAAAAATAAACCATGCTAAAATAGCGGCAAAAACGGGTTCTAGTAACAAAAATAATGAGACGAAACCCGATGAGAATGTTTTTAAACTATAGGCAACGGCTCCTTGTCCGATAACTTCGCAGAGAACTCCTTGTAAAATAACAGCCAGCCAAACCAATCCGGAACGCGGGAAAAGTTGTCCTTCTAACAATAGGGCGGTGGGAATGACGGAAACCATTGTGATTAAAGAAATCCAGAAAATAATTTTGGTCGTTGATAGACGATCGCGCAATCGTTCGATCGTTAACAAGCGGATGCTATAGGCGATCGCAGAAAATAATGCCGCCCCATCACCAATTAAACTCGTCCCAGCACTTTGCCAATCTTCTAGAGAAATGGCAATAGAACCCAGAATAGTGATGGCTACCCCCAAGAGAAATTTTCTCTCAAAATATTGCCCAAATAATAACCAACCGCCCAATGTTGTAAAAATT
>JBCCVR010000058.1:0-34464 GCA_039194995.1 Cyanobacteria bacterium P01_E01_bin.42
GATCGCAGTTCAACGATTGGTTAGTCGAAATGCAAGCTAATGACATCGTACAGCTTATGTCTGGGGAAATGCCAGATATGACCCCAGACAAACGAGAAGATTCTCTAACTCTACCCAGTGGCCCTTTTCGTTATTACGTCAAACTTCTCAATTCTTAAATCTTTCTGAAACTTTCTTTCCTCTATCCTAACTATTCCGCGAAGTCACGATGGAAAATACAACACTTTCTCCTCTAGAAACAGTTCACGCTGCCATTAAAAGTCAAAATATTTTCGCTCATGCCGGAATTGTTCGCAAGCAAAATATTTGGGAAATGAAATTTCCCGATGTTACAACTCTCAATGCTAATGCTTCAAATACTGTTTTACAAGCGTTAGAAAAGGTTAAAACTAGCGAATCAGATAAAGTTACTTCAATTGTTATAACAGCACAACATGGAGTTGGCAAAACTCATTTACTGAAGCGAGTTTGCTTTCAAGGAAGACGTAAAGGAGAAACAAGTTTCATTTATGGGAATGTTGGTAATTACACGGACTTAAATTTGATTAACTATAACTTTCAACAAAGTGTTGCTGACAGTTTGGCGAATTTGGGTAATCAGGAAGTAACTCAATGGCAAGAAATTGCAGCAGCAATGGTGAATGGAGTTGTCAGAACACCAAAAAGCCCGAAAGATTTAATCGTTCAATTTGATACAGTTTATAATAATAGTTTAGAAAGAGGTCAAAACCTAATCGATTTATTAGTTCAAAAAATTAATCAAATACACAAAAATATCGATCCTTATATTGTTCGAGCAATTCTTTGGACACTTTCAGAAAAATATTCGAGTTATGCAGTTAAATGGTTATCTGGAAATGTACTAGAAAGCACTCACGCAAAATTCTTAGAATTACCTGCAAATTCAGAAAAAAACAATCAAGCACGCGAAGTAGAAGCATTAAAAATTGTTCAACAAATTTTGAGCATAGTCGGTCATTATCATTCAATCATTATTTGCTTTGATGAAATTGATACGCAATACAATAAAACGAATGAAGCTGGTTTAATTACCCCTCAAGTTATAGCCCTTCTTGTTAAATCTCTATACGATACTTTATATCAATCTCAACTAGGCCAAGGGGTCGTACTTATTACTGTTACATTACCGGATACATGGTTAACTATCGATAATATGCCCGGTGGAATCCCCGATCGCCTATCGGCTTACACCCAGCGAAAACCTATAGAACTTCAACCTATTGATTCTAACTCAATCGTTGAGTTAGTTAAACTTTGGCTCGGTATTTTTTATACAAAGAAGAAATTAGTTCCTCCTCATCCAATTTATCCTTTTGAAGAAAAACAACTCAGAGACTATGGCAAACAAAAAACAACAGTTCGAGAAGCAATACAATGGTGCGGACAAAATTTTAAAGTAGATATAGAAATACTCCCTCAAACTCCAAAAGAGCGCTTTGAATTATGCCTAAGTCGAGAAGAAGAACTAGGAGAGGAATTTTTGGAAGATAGCGAACTAATTGCAGAAGTTCTACAATTTGGTTTTACCAGTTTAATCGGTCATAAAATTAGCGGACAGACTTCCAGTGGAGAAAAAATTGAAGGTTTGACAATTAAGGAGATTGCAGAAATTTTACCCAAGAGTAAAAATAATGGTTGGATTAACTTTAAAATTATCGGAACAGAACAAAATAAAGAATTAAAAATTGGTGTAGCTGTACTTCAGCATTCTCACGGTTTATCAGTTGGCGCAGGGATGACTCGATTAATCGATTATGAAACATTCGATTTAACTCGCGGTTGTCTCGTGCGATCGAAGGATAAAAAGATTAAGAAGAATTGGGATTCCTATGAGTATCTCAGTTTCTTAACTGGACAATTAGGAGGTGAATGGGTTGATTTAAAATTGGAAGAAATTCACCAAATCGCAAAGTTATATGGCGTTTATCAACAACGAGAACACTATCAACTTACTGAAGAACAGGTTCTAAAGTTGACTTGTCCAGAAATGCTTAAAAATCCTTTATTACTTGAAATTTTAAGCGACCCGTCTGGTAATAGCGAGGAACTAATCGATCCTTTTCCTTCCAACATACCTTCAGATGAGAAAAATATTATCGATCGCGAATTAGAAGATATACTTAATTCCTTTGGTAAAGAATCACAAGATGAACAAAATCAATCTAAAAAGGAAAAGACAGTTGAAAGCCTAGAAGACTCCAAAAGCACTGAAACTCGAAGCGATACTTCTACTGTTGTGCAAACAACTGAAAAGCAATGGTTTGATAAAGATTATAAGGGAAAATCCATTCAGTCTTTTATCTTGTCAGAACAAAAATATGAGGTTAACTCTTGGAAAGATTTTTTAATGAGTATTTTAACTCTCATGAAACTTAAACATAATCGCGAGCTTGACAAATTGTTAAAAATTAAGGGACGAAAAAGATCGTTCTTTAGTAAAAACGAGAAAGATTTAGTTAAAGCAGAAAAAATTTCGGGTTCAAGCATCTATGTTGAAACGAATTTCTCTGCCAATCAAATTGTTAAACTTGTTTATCAGATCGTCAAAATGTTTAAATATTCTGAGGATAGTCTCAAGATCGAACTTAACGAATAATGACTGAATCAATTCCTGTCGCACTATATCTACCAACACTAGATATAGAAGCACTCATACAACCCAAAACAATTGTAGTGATGCCTCGAAGATACCTTAATCCAGGGCAAAAATTTGCACTGTATCCAGTTAATTATAAACCCGAGCGTCCTCAACAAGAATACTATAATACCCATTTTCTCGAAACTACAAAGAAAATTATCGAACAACCTTCTCACGATCGAGTTGCAATTAAAGCATGGGCAAAATGCGAAGATTGTAAGATGTTTGATAATAGTAAAGAATTCGCAATTTTATCTCAGTTAACGATTTGGGCAAAAGCAACATTAGAACATTATTTAAGCAAATCTTCCTTTCTATTTCTTGCCTATTTGCGAGTTTTTCAACTTCCTGAAGCAATCGCAATCTCTCCTACTTCTAATGCAGACAATAAACTAGGAAAAATTGCAGAAATTTCTCAAGCGATCGCGATTGCTCAATCTCATCCCGTGTTTGATGATGCGGCATTTTCACAAGAATGTAAACGCATTGAAACTCGACAACTTCCTACACTAACACACACCCCAGACAAAAATGATGATAATTGTTTAGAATGGATTAAACAAATAGCAGAAATTGGTAACTCTAGTGATGGAGATAGATTTGAAAAATTAGTGCGTAGAAGTTTAATTTTTTTAGGGTTTAGTAACTCCAATCAAAATCCAAAAGCCAGTCTCGATCCTAATAAAACAGGAGGGCGTGGAGGATTAGATTTTTATGCAGAGCAACCTTATTTTGTTGTGGGTGAATGCAAAGCTACGAAAACAGATAAAGTTACTAATGAAACTCCTTCACAATTAATTAAATTGGGTTATAAATTTTTAACTCACTACGCATCTTGTATTAAAATTATTTTTGCTGCGGGACAACTAACTTCCGATGTAAACCAAGTTGCAATTGGCAATAGAATCAATGTTATCCGTCCGGAAACGCTAGAGAAGTTAGTCCAACTCAAAGCTAAGTTTCCCGGTACAGTTGACTTGTTTACCCTAAAAACTTGCCTAGAAAGAGAACCATTTGGAGAAGCAGCAGATCGCAAAGTAAATGAATATTACGATCGCATTATCACCGAATTAAAAATACGTTCTCAACTCGTCGAAATTGTCAAGCAAACGCAACAAAATTTAATTGAATTTGTCGCTTTAAAAGGAATTTATACTTATTCTCATCCCTCTCAAGTCTTAAACGAACAACAAATTTACAATATTTTGATTGAGCTTTCCTCACCTTTAACCGGATATTTAGGGCGAGAAAAAGGGAAAGAGTGGAGAGGCGATCGCTTTTATTTTTTACGGGATTTACCCATTGAAAACTCGTACTGAGGGATTTTTAAGGATGCAAACACGATCGCAATACACCGTTAGGATCGAGCGATCGCTTTCGAGATTGCCATGCTTGGTACTCAATGCCATAATGTTGTTGCCATGCCGCCTCATTTGGCTCGAATAACCAACCGGATAGATAACGCTTGCCCCCTGCTTCAATCAGTTGTTTGTGAATATTTTGCAGGGATTCGAGGGCAGCATTCAGCCCGCTAGGATGTATTGTGGGAAGGATGGCAAAAACGATCGCCAAATCGCCCTCGGGCTGCATGGAGAAGCGAGGATGGGGAATGTTTGCTAGTGGCATAATCCGATGCCCATCTCCCAGAGAGAGGGGAAGTTGGGAGATAATCTGGGGTAACAATTCCATTGCTTTTTCATAGGGAAGCAGACACTCGAGCCAAGGATGGGGTTGTTCCCATAAACCTAAGCGTTTCATCATCTCAAACCGCGAATCATAGCGAGAAGCATGGGCGATCGCTTCGTCGTCTTGAACGTGCAAAAGTTCTCGATAGTTTAGTCCGCTTAAACGAGGAGTTTGTTCGAATCCGGATGTATATTCTTCAGAGATTTGCAATCCGTAAAACCATCGTGCAAAAGGGATTCTTTCTGGGCGATCGCCGTTTAATTTTACCCCTTGAAAAGCGGCAGACGTATAGCCTTCGAGATGAGTGACCCAAGGTTGCAAACTTAATTTTCTTTCGTCTGCGAGCATTTTCGGCAAATCGTCATACAATAAGAACCACGTTTTCAGACGAGGGAGAATGGGTTTGAGACGAAGGGCGATCGCGCAAATTAAACCAAATTGTCCAATCCCTCCCAGTACGGCTTCTAACACTTCCGAGCGAACCTTTGCACTGGTTTCCACTCGTTCCCCGGCTCCAGTCACGACGATCGCGGACTCTACTGAAGATAAAGCCATCCCGTAGCGATGACCCGTACTCCCCATTCCCCCCGCCGAAAGGGTGCCGCCGATACTCAAATCGAGATTAAAAGGGTGTACTTGGGGCATCCAACCCAGTGGTGCGGTTTCAGCAATCAGTTCCCGCCAGGAGACCCCGCCACCACAATGGGCAATACCGCGATCGCTGTCTATTTTAATACTCTTCAAGCCCCGCATATCGACGCTAAGACCATCTTGAGGGATAGATTGCCCGCTTTGACTCCAGCCGCAAGCACGAGGCATTAAGGCAAAATGTTCTTGGTTGGCTATTTTAACGAGAGACGCGATCGCATCGATACTCGTCGGTTTGGCGATCGCTTGCACTCGACCTCGAATCATCCCCCCAAAATCTGTGGATGCGGTATCGGGGTTGCGATCGATTTGCAGCCCTTCAATTTCGTTAAGGCGATTTAATAGAGATTCGTTTAGTTTAGATTCAGAAGAAACCATAGCACTCGAAGCGATCGCCCAACTCGATAATATTGTTAGCTATATTAACGCCGTCATCGCCCCTCGCGGGAATACCGATCTCTATCAAAAGGTTGGAGTGTTTGATACAGTACAAGATATCTGGAGAATATGACCGATGAACCGACTCGAGTTCTTTCGCAACAAAATGGCCGCTTTTGCAGGCAGTGCCAACCCTCAAGAGGCATTAGATCGGGGTTATTACGTCCAACAACCGAGAGGTGCGATCGCGGATACTCTCGCCGATCGCCTTGCTTTGCGCCCGAATTCAGTGCATTTGTTAGTCGGTACCGTGGGATCGGGAAAAACAACGCAATTATTGGTTGCCCGCGATCGGTTGAATGAGAAGAAAATAAATGAGAAAAAAAACATTTTGGCGATTGACATGGATGTGAGTATAATTGAACCTTTTACTGAAATGAAACCGGGCGTTTTGCTGGCGAGTGTCGGCATTGTTTTAGCTGGACTTCTCAGAGATAAAAGCGATCGAGAAACTCAAAATAATATCAGATTAATTGATGATTTTGCTTATGGTTATACTGAACATAAACCTATACCTAACGATTCTATATCAGAAAAAGATAATTATCCTCAATTCAGACCACCTCCACCTCTTTTTCCCGGTGTTAAAACAGAACCTATTGAACACGAAGGTATTCTAAATTCAAAATCAGATAATAACCAAAAATACCATCAACTTATCCAAGCTATTTCAATACTGCATGATACCGCTAAGGAAAACTATGGTCAAATTGTTTTATTATTAGATAGTTTAGATCGACTAAATAACCCTGAAATTTTTTCTCAATTGATAACGACTGATATCAAAATGATTTCTCAGATGGGAATAGGACTTATTTTAGCATCTCCTTTATCGATTGCATATAGCGATCGTCGAGACAATCTAGAACAAATCATAACAAAATTGCACTATCAACCATGCTTTGATGTGGAGCATGATACAGAAGCCCATGATTTTTTTGAAACAATTATAAAAACTCGCAATCCTGATGATTTTATCGAAGAATTAGCAATTCAAAGTCTCATTCACTATTCTGGTGGAGTGTTACGAGATTTAATCAATTTAACTCAATCAGCAATTGAGGAAGTTTATATCACTGGAGAAGAAATATTACAAGAGCATCATGTGAAAACTGTTGCAGAATCTTTTGGTCAAACCCAATTACTCGGAGTGACTGACGAAGAGATGAAAATCTTAAAACAAGTTGCCGAAACAGGTCAATTTTTACTGAGAACAGAAAAAGATGTTAGACTGCTAGTGAGTTGTCGCATTCTCGAATATTGGAAGCCAGAAAAACGTTATGCCGTTCACCCTACCCTCGAACCTCTAATTCATCAATTATAAGGAGAGAGATGAAAACAACACAACAATCGGTATGTATCAGCGAGTTTTTGCAACGAGTCGGCTCGTTGCCCGATAGTAATGTTTGGTCTGTTCTTATTGTTAATCCAGAAGAATTAAAAGAGACAGTAGAAGATTTAGAAGACGGTATCGATATTTTTATCGAAGCCGATACGGAAACAATTTCAGGTGCAAAAGGAGTTCATGACCTCATTGAGAAAGTCGAAAACTCTTCAGAAATTTATCTCATTCTCTGGGACTTTGAATTGTGGGAAAGTATAGATTGGCAACAACTCGATCGCTTCAGAACTCATTTAGAACAGCAACGAGGCGGTGTTTTCGTTTTGTCTTTTGAAGCTGTAGAGATAATGGCAGCTAATGCACCGAATTTACTGAGTTGGTTTAGGTCGAGAGTATATCATTTCCTCTTTGGTGCAGAATATTTAACCGAGGAAGAAGAAAAAGAACGTTTACAAGCATTACAGGAATGGTTTAAACTCTCGAATGAGGAAGTTATCGAACTGGCAGAAAAACATCAATTACCATCGGAACCTGCTTATGCAGAATGGCTAATTCTTTTAAATCGGGGGGATCTCATTGTTACAAGATAATAATGCTTGGGAACAAATTTGCGAACAGTGGCAAGAACGAATCTGGGACGCAACCCCAAAGCTCGAATTTAGAAGCCCTAAAAGATTATATACTCAAATTCTCAAAGACTTGATTGCTGCCGAAAATGCAAGAAAATTAAAGACAAAACAACATGAAATTCGCGCTCTTCTCAAGTTCAAAAAAGCAGAACCAAAACATATAGAACAATATGGCTCGGGAACAATGGCAATTCTAGGAGGATCGAAAAATTTGAAACGACGTAAAGATATTGTACAGTATCCATACTTTGAACGAGTAGATGGGTGTTGGTTTGACTTTTCTATTTTGCTTAATAGCGATCGCAAACCCGTAGAAATTCTTGGCTTTGATTTTGAGATTCGCTTTCCCGAAAAATATGGCGTTACTTTTTTAAGATTCGATCTCAACCCACCAAAACATCGCAATGAAGAACGCGGAATGCGCTTTCACATTCATCCCGGTCACGAGGATTTGATGATTCCCAGTTCTCCTCTATCTCCCCTTGAAATTTTATCTTTATTTCTGTATGGCATTACACCCCAGTCGCGATCTCGCACCCGCGCCCTCTCCATATAAAAGCGATCGCTTCGGTAAAAGCGATCGCAATGCTCTCAAATTATAATTATCCTACCAAATAAGGACTGGTTAAGAGTTCTAATTGTTTGATCAGCAAACTGAGGAATAGCCCCACATCCGTGACGATGCCGACAGACTCCACCGAACCGCGATCGCTTAACTTGGTCACGACAGCCGGATTAATATCGACACAGACCATTTTCACTCCCGCAGGGGTCATATTCCCCACCCCGATGGAATGCAGCATGGTGGAAAGCATGAGAATCATCTCGACTCCCTCCAACAGTTGCGAATAATCCTTCTGTGCCTGAATTAAATCCATTTGGGTATCCGGGAGGGGCCCATCGTCGCGAATAGATCCCGCCAAACTGAAGGGGACGTTATTTTTGACGCATTCATACATCACTCCTTTGGTAATGACACCCCGTTCCACCGCATTGGCAATGCTGCCATAACGACGGATGATATTGATGGTTTTCAGGTGATGGCGGTGTCCCCCGCGAACGGCGATCCCTTGCTGCATATCGACTCCTAAAGACGTTCCCATGAGAGATTGTTCGATATCGTGGACGGCGATCGCATTGCCTCCGAGTAATGCTTGCACGTATCCTTCGCGGATGAGACGGGCCAGATGCTGAGATCCCCCCGTATGGATGACCACAGGGCCCGCCGTGACTGCAACTTTACCACCGCGATCGCGAATTTGCCGCAACTCCCAAGCAATTTTCTCAACAATTAATTCAACTCGCCGTTCGCTGGAAACCCCCGATCCCATAAAGGTAAACTCTTCAGCCGCAGCCGCGCGATCGCGATCCTCGACTTTGCGAACCGTCCGAATACCCTGTACGCCGACTACAACAGTTTCACCGACTTCAAGATCTCGCAACAGCTTGCACTGGGCAATAATGCCTTCGGGGGTTTCTCGTACTGCGATCGCCCCATCCATGCGCTGATTTTCTACCCGAACCCACGCACCTTTGATGCGAATTTCCGTGGGATAAATCGTGGTGACATAAAAATCATCGGGTGCGACTCCAGCCATGGGAACGGGTTCTAACTGAGTATCCCGTTCGTCTTCGGGTAAATTCACCGCCCCGATCTCGATCAATTCGGTGACGATATCTTCCATCACCTCATAGTCTGGTGCGGAAACCCGAACTTCCGCCGAGGAGGTACTTTGCCGTTCCGACCCCAAACTAAAATTCAGCACCTTAAAACTGCCGCCGCGATCGACGATAATATCTAAAGCGCGATTCATAATGCCCGCATCGAGGAGGTGTCCTTGCATTTGCAGGGTACGACTTTCCACGGAAATGGCAGCATGGAGTTCTTCTTGTACGGGTTCTGTCGTCCGCAAGGTCAAGCATTTTGCTGCCCCTCCCGCCTTGAGAAATTCCGTGAGGGGAGTTTCCACCACTTCATAGCCCAAACTCTTCAGGCGCTGTTGTAACTCCTCGCTGGCCTTATTCATAATGACCGTATTGTTAATATTCACGGAATTACAGCCAAAATTAGCGGCATCGGCTTCTCCGAGAATAATCCGTTTTTCTGCTGCGACTCGCCCTTCGATTAAATGATTGGAATAGGAGTCAAAAGCAGGAGGATAATAGAGTAAATGACCACCACTAAGGGGACAAAAACAAGTATCGAGATGATAGAAGCGCGGATCCACTAAACGCAACGATAGCACTTCCACATCCAACCATTGCGCCACTAGGGGGTGCGAGTCGAGTTCCGTACGGAAGCCGTATCCCGCCCACAACCAGCGTCCTTCCCGGTCGAGAAGGGCATCTCCCGCCCCTTCAAAGGGCAAATCTTGGGGAAGTTCGTACACTTTATAGCCATTCTCTTCAAACCATTTCTTAAAATAAGGTTCTTCCCCCTGACGTTCTGGGTGCAAAAAGCGACTGAGGACGACATTTTTTCCTAAAACTAACCCTGCATTGGCGGTAAATACCATATCCGGCCAGCCTTTTTCGGCCGGGACGAGATCCACGATCGCCCGATCTTTAATAATGCGATACAACTCGTGCCACTGATCGACGGCGCGATCGCGGGATGATTTGTGAATATTGCCCTCCATCCACGGATTGATGACGTAATCCACGTCATAATGGTCGGGGGCGCACATGAGAAAACGAATAGAATCGGTCATAGTTTATGCTCAAAAGGGGTAGATTTCCTTTCTCTCCAACTTCGACGAATGCACGGGAGAACAACAGCCCCACGAATCTACAACAGACTTGCTAACAGTAAGGCTTGCCAAGAAAACAAGCGATTGAATTTGAGATTGTGCTTCCTGATGAGGCTGCCGTCTCAACTTAAACGCAACTTTCTATCTTATCATGTTTTCTCGATGGAAAAATAGCGATCGCGACAGAATTGAAATTCACACAAGGGATAATACGATCGCTTTCAAGCACGATCGCGATCGCACCTCATTCATCTTTCATGAAGAACAATAAGAAGGATTTAAGCAAATTTTCGGTAGTCTTCTTTTTATGGAGGGCATTTTAATTGGCAGTTTTCTGCAAAATATGAAAAGGTTTTTGGGATTTAGGTGAATGCACTGAGGGCAAATCGTTTTTTCTTTAAGAAAATAAAAATATCAGATAGGAAACAAACATTTTTAACCACTGAAGAGGTACTTATGACAACGACTCAGCATATTTCTCCTAGAAAGGAGATCGCCAAAACAGGTTCTTTTGTATCTGTTCCCAATGCCTTCAAAGGATTGGAAGAAGAGTTAAAATGCTGTGCCAAGGTCGAATGTTACACGGAAGTCAAAGATGAAGCTCTTACCACTGAGACTTCTTCTCACTCTACCAATTTAGAAACAGTGTTTTCTTTCGATCGGCTTTTAATCGATTTCGGTGCATTAGATCCTTCTTCCCTAGAAGTACAAAAGATAGCCAAAGATTCTGAACGACTAAAAGACTTCATTTTCGAATGGTCCGAAGACATACAAAAGATTGTAGAATTGCTTCATTCAAATCCATCAATCTCCGATCTAAATAAAGTGTCTGAGATTGCACAAGAGATGGGGCTGACAAAGGAGGATGAACCTGAAATGGCATGCCTTCTTGATACAATTGTTCTAATCGGAGGTGCTTTACTTCTTGCTGGCTGTACTTGTGGCCTCCATGACAAAGCCACTGCAAACCCCGGAGACGTCCCGATACCCGGAGCTGGTGGAGGAGGGGATGGAGAATAATTCTTCAGTCATTCTTGCCTAATGCTCAAGAATGTGGCATGAATTGTTAATCTTTTAAAAGCCTTGCTTAGCAAGGCTTTTAATTTTCTCACCCGCTCTCATTTTGAGGATAAAACTTAACAATATTGAGTATTTGTACCGAAACATTACAAATGGTAAAAAGAGGATTTTCGCGGTGAGAAGAGTGCTAAAACGAAAATATAACTTTCGCGGAGTCGTCGTATCATGGAAGCTACGCAAGTCAGAAAAACGATCGAACGTGCATTAGCCGATGGCTGTTTATCCCGCCAAGAATCGCAAAGCATCAAACAGGCCATGTATGCCGATGGGAAAGTCACCCCGGAAGAATGCGAACTGTGGCGACAATTACAGGACAAAATCTGGAAGGGGGAAATCTATCTAGATAGCTAGAAACATAGTTAGAAGAACTATCTAGAGACACCATTCTCAAAAAATTAGGCTGTTTTTCTACTAATAAAACGCGATCGCTATTTCTGAAAAAAGCGACAAATATATTCTCCCGCCCCATCGGGGGTAAAAGGAAGGGTTTTACCGCTTTTCTCGATATGAAGGCGATCGCGACAATTGTAAATTTCTGTGGGTCTAACTTTGCCATCAATCTTCACTTTGGCTCGATATTCCCAATAATTTTTGGCACTGCGTTTAATCTCAATAATGCAGATTTGGCGATCGCCCTGCTGAGTGCAAGACAAATCCCTCCCAAAAGCACGGGCTGGAGATGCGATCGCCGCAGATAAAATTAACAACAATACTAAAGTAACAAGTTTCACAATCGATTTGACCTTTGAACCTCTCTCATCGAGTCGGATATTTGAATATTTAGTGAGATATATACTTTCTTAATCGATTCTATCCTAATTCAACAGCAAATCAAAGGAATTTGGTTGACCTTAATTTTATCTGTATAATCAACTAATTCGCAATAAAAGTATCTTATTGCAAAGTCAAAAGAATCGCAGTCAATCCAAGAACATTGACGCAATCTCATTTTGCGAGCTGCGCCAAACGGATAAATTGCAATTTATGGATTACGAGTTGCAATTCGTGAATTATGGCAGTAAATCAATAATATTAAGAAAGTATTAAATAGATCGATGCGAACAGATCGAAAGTAATGGCAATGGAAAGATAAAAGCCGTAAAAGTTAGTGGGTGGGGATTTCAGATAATTGGTACAACTATGGAAAACGAAAAAATGCAATGGAAAACAAAAAAATGCAATTTAATTGCGCGATTTTTAAAAGATTTTATTGCTTATAAATTAAAGACTTAAAGACAAAAGCAAAGACAAAAGCAAAGATAAACGCAAAGATAAACGCGAAAAGAAAGGCGGTCGCTTGCCTTGCTAACGACAAGGATTGATTTTGGAATAGAACAAGGAGCAAATGGTCAAGAAAAAACCAAAAGCATATGCAATTTCTGGAAGTTGCGACAGCTGTGGAACATGCGAACCCCAATGTCCCACGGGTGCCATTCAACTCGACGAAGGACGATATTGGATAGAACCGGGTTTGTGCAATCAGTGTGAAGGCTATTATGCCAAACCCCTATGTCTGGAAAACTGTGCTCTTGAAAGTCCCATTCCCTTAAAGCCAAAAAAAGGGAGAAACAAAGCGCCCCAACGCATTCCCACCCATACCGACCTCTTTATCAACAACAATCAGCATCCTTTTGCGTCGGCAATGGCGATCTGGGAAGGCTGTACGATCTTATCGAGTGCCCCGGTGCTGTCTTGGGATGCCGATGAAAAAGGACATCCTTTCTATCGCCGTCCGGTTAAACAGGGACGGGGAGAAATGACGTTTTGGCTGGCTAAAGACCCTAAATCCAAGTCTCTCAAACGGATGCGCGGAGCCGCAGCCTATGCAACCCTTGAAGCCATCGACCCGCGATCGGCTTGCCTGCATCTCATTTTTGCGGCTTGCGCGACGACGTTAGAGCAACCTTGGGAAGAAGAATTTACCATTAGCGATCGCCAAATCGAGCAATATTTAGGTCTCGACAAGCGCAAAGATATGAGCAAAACCGATAAGCTGACCCTGATTAAAGGCCTCGTGCGCCAGGCTTGTCGGATTCTCGCCACCATCCAGTGGCCGCAGCAAGGCAAAATTAACGGCTTTTCCGTGGAAATGGATCGCCTGTGGCATTTGCCCTATACCAAACACCATTTCCAAGAAGATAGCGAGGGTTGTCGGCATTTGGTGGGACTCACTTTTAAGATCCGGGCGGGAATGTGGTCCAAATATTTTCTGAATAAGCAAGACTACCGCAAGCGATCGGCCTTTTACCAATACGGTCATTTACCCGAATTCGTCCTCAATGCCGTGATGAGCATTTGGCAGCAGCACATTGGGGCGGCACGTCTGATCCTCTGGTTGTTATTCAAATCGAAAATGGGCTTGCGACAGTCGGTCGCAGTGCCTACTTTAATGCGAGTGGCTTACGGTCTGGAAAAAATAGAAGCAGCCAACTGCGATCGCGAAAAACGCAAGCGCTTATTGCGAACTTTTGAGAGCGATCTCGAAGTCCTCAATCGTTACGGGATTAATCCCGTCTTCGATCCGGAGACTTATCCTGAAGACATTCAACCCCTGTGGGCCAAATTGGCGAATTTGCCCGATGATGCGGAAGAAGCCCTAGATTTTTGGATTAACGATGGTTCTCGCGATCGCCGCTTGACGGATTCCAGTCCGCGCGGTAAATGGCTGCGACTGAGCAAGGCTAAGATTTCCCATTTTGAATTCCCGTCGGAATGGGCGCAATCTCTCACAAAATTAGAAAAAAAACGACAGCATAAAAGCAGCCGTAAAAGTCAATCGCGTCCCAGCGCAGATTTATCCGCCGACGCAATTTCTGAAGCTCGCAAAAATCTCGGCATGAGTCAGCGCGAACTGGCCAAAGTCGCAGGCAAAAGTCAAAGTTGGATTCGGGATTTAGAAAAAGGGCGTTTCCGTGCCAAACCCGAGGATCGGGTGCGGTTGCAGGAAGTTCTGGGATTGACGCGATCGCCAGAATAAATGTTCTTTAACCTTGCCAAACACCTAACCTTTCCGGGCAACAACAACATATCGAGTCGAAGGTGAAGTATCATCCTCGGGTTGTAACGATTCTAAGCTGATTGCATCAAAGATATCAACTTGATGAAAATACTTGCTAAAAATATATCTGACCTTCCAAAGCGAAGGCAGATAGCGAATGTGATTGCCCTCATCAGTAATGCGAAGTTTGCCACTTTGCTTGCTGATGTTAATAATCTTGCTCTGTTGGAATGTATTGTGATTTTGTTCGAGGAGGTTGGGTTGGCGCAGAGAAATCACATTCTCGGTTTCAATAACATTGGGATACCAGCGAATGTGATCGGGAGTAATGAAATCGCCTAAAAAATAACCGCCATCTTTCGTGATTTTGGCAGTGTTGGCGATCGCGGTTTCCATGTCCGGTTGTCGGAGATACTGAAACACATTTAAGCCAGAAAAACAGATATCCCAGCTTTCGGTCTCTTTGTCGATATCCAGAATATTTTCAACTCGTGCCGAGATCTTCTGGGCAGCAATTTTAACCATAGCGGGAGAAATATCGATTCCCAATAAATTCTCCCGTTTGAGAGCGTAATGTTTGGCAATAAATTCTTCCACCAGTCCCGTTCCACAACCAATCGAGATAATTTTCGACTCCGATAACTTGCGATCGTAAGTATCGTTAAAAAACTGGATATACTTGGCAATAAAACTGCTCAAACATTTTTTCCCAATCACTTCATCGTAAACTTTTGCATAAGTAAAAAAGGAGTCTTCATCCTGTTTATCAATTTCGAGAATATCATTTTGCAGTCCAGCCGCTCGAATCAATTCTTTTTGTAAGATATTCCAAGAATTACTATTTTTAACATGACCATCACTATTAACATTAGAGACAATTTGATTTTTTAATTCTTGCCATCGCTTAACATCAAATAACTCATCGATTAATGTTTTTTCTAAACTGGCAGTGCTGGTCTCTCGAGCGCCTTGTTCTGCTTTCCGAATCCGATAAAGATATTCAACTGTATTACGCAACCATGATGGATAATCGGCAGGTGGAGCGGGTTCGATAGAATTAATTTTATCTTGCGGCAGGGCAAAAAAAACGCCGCTATCCGTCCTTTGAATAACCTCCTCAGTTAAATTCCAGATGCGAGCGTCTGCTGTAACAGTTTCATGGCTAAATCCTCGATTATTAACACCATAAACGTGCAAACTTAAAAACTTTTCTTCAGATATATTAGCCATCTGGTGAATTAATTGATTGCCGACGGCCATCGTCGTTCCCATCTTGAGGGTTTCGCGAGATAAGGTTAAAAGTACGTCATTTTGGACAATAAAAACGGCATGTTCTGCCGCTCCAAATACCTGTACTGCACCCCATTGAGTATAACCGTGATCGTGAATAGCCGAAACATCTCCCGGTATCCAAGACATCACCATAATTTCAAAGAAATTATCGCTAAAAACTAACTGACGGCCGTAGCTATCTTCTGAAGGATGATCGAAACTCGCCCAAGGCATGAGATCCTCGCGTTTTACCTCAGCTTCTATGACAATATTTTTAGCCAGAGCGGGTTTAATTTCTCGATCGCATTGACGAATTTCGTCGATAATTCTTTGAATTGAGAGCGGTAGGGACGGGACAGAATCGATCCCTGTAAGATCGGGGTTGCGCTCTTGTTGTTCGAGTTTCATTGTGGCAGTTTTTGAGTGGTTCTGCCCTATGACTATATGAATCCTGTTTGCTTGTCAATTAGTTATTTTGTTCGACAGGCTTGATTATTAGTAGGGCGGGCAGAATATCTCCATCAAACTCGCGCGATCGAGATCGTTTTCTGCCCGCCCTACTATGGCTTTAGATTTTTAAGATGTAGTCCGTTTATTCAGTCGCCAATTCTGGATACAGACCCAAGTTTTTGGCAAGCTGACGGGATAGAAAAATCAGGAATTTTGCACCTTCTTGATTGCCTTTATGGGCGAAGTTCGTGGCGATTTGCATCATCGTTCTAATTAGCCCCTCATCGATCAGTTCGAGATTAGCATCTAAAACATCGGGTTCTGAGCCATTGGGACAGCGCAATAGTTCGTCGATTAGCTTGCAATATGAAGCGTATCTTTCTTCAGTTATATTTTGTGTGGTCATGGTCTTGTCCTCGTAAGGGTTAAGTTGGAATTAGAGATTGTCAGGGCTTAATTCTGAGGTTTCCTGCGTTCCCAAGGAACACGCTTCACGAACAGAATGCACGAAGCCCGTACAAAATTGCTAGATTGTTAGCGATCGCCAAATCAATCATCCTCGTCTTCTGGAGGGCTGGTTAGGACATCATAGATGGTGGTCGCGCAGGTTTCGCGATTTGTATCGATTTTTTTAACGCGCTCGGTAATAAGTTTGGCTTCTTCAACATTCCCTAATTTGGCCAGCATATATCCTTTCGCCGCATAAGCATTCAAATAAAGGCGAGCGTTTTCTTCTTCTTTACGGCGCTCTAAAATCGGTTCGAGTTCCAACCATTCAGAAGGGAAATTTTCTTGGACTGTCAGAATTCCAATGACGCGATCGGCAATATTCAAGTCAATACCGGGATTCTTTTGATAGAAAAAGAAACGATAAGCTCCCACTAAAACCTCTAAATTATCGCCAGCTTTTGCCAGCGCTTCTTGCATATAATGTTGCGAGAGTTGGGTATTTTCCCAATTATCTGAGGCCAGAATCAGGAGTCTTTTAATTTCCTCGGAAACAGCGAACCAAGAGTATTTTTCTTGAGTAACAGGCATGATGTTTAACCTAATTTAAGGGGTACGATCGAAGAAAGGGCATTAGGGATGGCCCTAATGCCCGAATCCGAACAGATCTAAGCTGGTGCACTGTGAGAATGACAGGCTTTCGGACAAATTCGAGCGCAGGCTTCGCAACCAATACATCGCTCGGGATTGGCTACAACCATGACGCGACGCTCGATATCATCATCATCCTCCTCGGCAAATTCACCATCTTCATTTAACCAGCGTAATTCCATTACGTCGCGACCGCAAACCTTGAAACAGCGCCCGCAACCCAAACAAGCATCTTTATTAATCGATTGAAGGAACTTGGGAATCCAAGCAAATCCTCCGCGAGTCAAAGCAGTGGGATTGGCCATAGCATTCTTGAAAAAGGCAAAAAAGTATTGGCATATGCTAGATTTTATTGAGCTAGAAAAAATGAAATAACACAAGGAAAAAACTCTGCCTTGATATCGCGATCGCTTTCTAAATTTTAATTTAAAAAGCAGTTTTATTTTGTATCTTTAACAACGATTTCTTGACAAAAAAAGATCAAGTTAGTTGTTTATTATGCACGGCAACCCAATATAATTCCAACCAAAGTTTTGGGTTCTCTTTTTTGAGTCTTGATTTGGGATCGTAGATCAAGCGCGTGGCATTAATATAAACAGATTCGACAAAACCCATATTTTCCGCAATTTCTTTAAAAATATCTCGGGCGGATTGAATTTCTGGATTGAGTGCTTCTGGATAATAGATACCAATATAATAGAAATGCTTGCCCAAGCGTTTGATATTGCATTCTAGAACTTTAACATAACAGTGTTCTAAAACTTGAGCGACTCTCGGATAATACTCTCGAGCAATTTTAATATATTCCCGAGATAAGTTGTTGCGATCGATCATAGTAAATTCACCTTAACTTGAAAGATTTCTTGAGGTTAGATAAATATAGAGTATGAATATATGGAACGCTGAGTTTTGCGCATTTATGTTTAACTAAAAATGGGTAATGGATTGAGCCAACAATTCCATTACCCAAAATGCGATTGCCTAACCTAAATAGGCCTCTCGGTGAGTATGAATCGTGCAGTCAGCTTTGGGCTGAGCAACACATAACAATACCCAGCCTTTAGCAAGTTGATCGTCATCTAAAAAGGACTGATCTTCTTGATCGATTTTCTCATTGAGCGCTGTTTGCTCTTCTGGACTGATTTTTTGAACAACGCCGTTAGCATCGACTTCAACAATCTTGCCCAAACAACTCGAACAAGCACCCGCTCTACAAGAAGAAGGAAGCTCGAGATCTTGTTCTTCAGCCGCATCTAAGATATACTCGTCTTCAGGAACTTCAATTGTGACATCACTTTCAGGAGGCTTGTCCGGCTTTCCTTTTTTTCCTTTTTTTCCTCCTTTGATCAAGCGAATTTTATATGTCGCAGTCATGGCAGAGTTCTCCTCTATTTTGGTTGTTAGGGGTAGGTTATTCTTCCCTCTTGCTCTACTCTTCTGGCCTCCCTTCCTTTGATTAGCTGGGGTTGGGTTGGGGAGAGTAGACTAAAATCAAGGGTGAGTACTTAACTACAAGGTACGCCTTCTGGAGTGCAATCATCGCCCACAGAGAAAGACTTACCACAACCACACGTATCGGTTGCATTAGGATTACTGAAAGTGAAGCCACTTTGTACCAAACTTTCGACAAAATCGATAACAATTCCATCGAGTAATGGTGCGCTTTTCGGATCGACAAAAATGCGAACTTTGTTCTGTTCAAAGACTAGATCGTCTGGGTTCGTTTGGCTGGTAATATCTAAAGAATATTCATAGCCACTGCAACCGCCATCAAGAGCGGCAACGCGAACGCCTTTGGTTTCATCCGTACTTCCCCGCAGGAAATTCCGCAGGCGAAACGCAGCTTTTTCAGTGAGGATAACGCTCATTAGATTTAGTCTCCTTGGTAAAAGTTAAGCAGCTTGCAGTAAAGCACTGGCAGATTCAGACTCTTTTTGGTGAGATCTGCCGCAAATCGGACAATGGGGATCGTGGTAGGGGCGGCGTTTGGCAAATTCCAAGCGATTTAAGTCCATGGTGAGGAGTTTTCCGAGCAGGGGTTCTCCCAAGCCAGTGACGTATTTAATCGCCTCTAATGCTGCCAAACACGCTAAAGTACCGGGAACGGCACCAACGACCCCAAAACCCCAACGATCCCAATCGGGTTTTTCGGGAAAAATACAGGAAAGACAAGGCGTTTTACCCGGGACAATCGTGGTCAAGTATGCCTCCATACCATTCATGGCGGCTTCTACCATCGGTTTGTCCCACAAAACGCAAGCGGCATTCAGCAGATCGCGTTCGGTGAAGCTAAAAGCACAACTCATGACAATATCTGCCCGTTGCACCAAAGCATCCACGTTTTCCTCAGTGACAAATTCGGGAACGGCCTCGATTTCGAGATGGGGATTAATTCTCTTGAGGGTTTCCTCGGCTTTGATGACGCGGGGTTTGCCAACCCAGTCATCCGTCATCAAAATCTGACGGTTGAGATCGTCCAAACGCAGATCTCCCCCGCGCACGAGGATCAATTTGCCAATTCCTGCCACGGCTAGATAGAGTGCGACCGTACCTCCCAACCCGCCAACGCCCGAAACGAGGGCAGTCGTGTTTTTCAGTTTCTTTTGCCCCTCTTCGCCAAATCCCGGCAGTTGGATCTGTCGTTGGTAGCGTTCTAAATCGATCGCACTGAGTTCTAACATGGTTATTGCTTATTGTTGTTAGTGGTTGGTCGTTAGGAAAACAACCAATTTTTGTTAACTTACTCCTGACCGACATCTTGGAGTAAAACAACATTTTTGGGTTTATCTTTGAAGACTTTAAAGAGTTTGGTTTCGAGAGGACTCTTCGTGACAAAAACTTGATAGGCTTCTTCTAGAGCCATCTTATATTTTGCCAATTTTTCCTCTTCTCCCAAATCAGCAAATACGCGATCGACTTCACCGATCAACAAAGAAAATTGCTTCAGGATATGAAGGCGATTAACGTTGACGAATTTTTCGTCAAACTTGATATCAAAAAACTTGAGATAATCTTCAGCGTTAACCAAGTTTTTGAATTCGGTAATACTTTGAGTGATGTCGGTCATGGTGCTAACTCCCCTAAAATAAGACAACGGATTGTGAAGATCGAACCAAAAGCCAATCGGAATTAACCCAGTAACTTAGGCTTTTTCCCATGCTTTGAGTTGTTTTTTCAGTTCTGCCAACTGACAATAGACTTGATAGGTTTTGTCTGCCTCTTCTGGCAGTTTTTGGTAGTCTGTCGGCAGTCCCTCTGCTAAGTCGTGCAGATCCATTTTCATTTGACCCGCCCGGCTGTTGAGTTTTTTGATCTTGGTTTTCAGTTCCGCGATCGCCTCGGGAGTCGGTTTTTCTGGTGCGGTTTGAACCATTTGTTAGTCCCTAAATCAATTGAACGTCTCTAGCATTAATAGTCGGCAACTTCAGGGAAGCGTTCTGCCATATCGATCCCAGATTGAGCCATTTTTTCGCCTTGTTTGGCTAACTTTTCTAAGGAAGGATAACCAAAGCGTTGAGCGTCTCTGAGGGTTTTGTTGAGCAGTAACAGGCGACCCGTCCAGACTAAGACCCAGCCAAACCCTTCGTGAGAGAGATCGACGACAACTTGGCAAAGTTTGCCATTTTCTTTTTCAATACGAGCGGCAATGGCTCGATAGAAGCAAAGAATTCGGAGTTGGGTGGAAGGATCGACATCACCATCGACAGAAATTTCGCTTTTTTTCTCTTTGCTGACGACAAACTGAGAGAGAACTAAATGATCCGCCCAACTGTTATAAACACCATAATGATCTTGAGCGCGAACTTGGAGAACCAGTTCTTGTAAAAACGGACTTTCGGCGACAATTTTCTCTTTATCTTGAGCGTCTGGAGTTGCTGTTGCTGTAGTCATAGTTCTTGTTGTTGGTTGTTAGTTGTGGTTTACTTCCCTCCTCTTCTCCTCCTCTTGGGAAGGGGTTGGGGGTGGGTTATTTTTGGTTGAAAGTTAATTAATCATCATCTTCAAAATCGAAAGATTTCGAGGTTCGACCGATGATTTTTCGCAGCCACGGGGGAGGCGTTCCCTTCAAAGTTTCCACCAAATCTTCGAGGATTGTTTCGATTTCATCCTCTTCGCTTTGGA
The DNA here is from genome assembly GCA_039194995.1 of Cyanobacteria bacterium P01_E01_bin.42. GTDB lineage: Bacteria > Cyanobacteriota > Cyanobacteriia > Cyanobacteriales > Spirulinaceae > CCY15215. The sequence continues at coordinate 21,173 of JBCCVR010000058.1, forward strand.
CTTTTAATGGCGTGACTTGATGTTTCATTAATCTAGAGGCTGCACTTCCGCCGATCGCGGCGACGTAGACAATTTTACAGCCTTCGAGTGCCTCAATTTTTGGTACTAATTTGTCCTCGTTTCCATCTTGCTTTAAATTCCCTCCAAATTCAATAGTGTTTAGAAAGTTATAACCTTCTTGGGAGACATCATAAATGTCCATTTTTTTAGCAGAACCGAAATGCGTGTTAATATGCACGCCATCTCCGGTGCCAAAAGCAACTTTCATGGTATTTCCTCCAGAATAAAATTAGAGAAGATAGCGACTGGCTTTATGGGTTGCATTGACGATCAGTCTTTCCCCTTCTGCAACCAGTCGTTCTAAGGAATCAAAACCAAAATCGACAATGCGTTTAAAGAGGTCGAGGACAACCAAAACGCGACCGCAAAAAATCAAGGCTGAATTACTGTCGCAATGATGGAGATTGAGAAATGTTTCTGTCATTTCTCCGATTTCTTTTTCAATCGTTGCCGCGATCGCGTGATAAAAAGCAGAAATTCGCAATTGACTGAGGGTATCGATTTCCCCGCCCGCGATCGCTTCATATTCGCGATCGCTGGTGGCAATTAAGGATTGCAACATCAGTTCGTTTGACCAATCCCGATAAATGCCCGAGGTATCCCGTAGGCGGACTTGTCGGGCGAGTTCTTGGAGAAAGGGGCGATCGTAGATTGTTTCTCGCACTCTTTCAGGGGGGGTGATGGGTGCGCTATTACAGATCGGTCTCATAAAACCGACGGAAGATGTAGGGTTGAGAACGGCGGAGGAAGTCATGATTTACCTGAAAAGTGGGGTGGAAACGCAAATATTTAGTTGTGAGAATGGGAATGAAAATGATGCGCCCTTTCTTCTTCCGCATCGATAAAAATATTACCGAGGGAGAAGAGGAAGTCGATCGTGCCGCGATAGCCGACCAAACAGCGACGACCGTTCCCAAAGCGATCGAAGATGGGATAACCCATGCGATAGAGAGGAAGATTCAGGCGTTTGGCGATCGCTTTGGCGTGAGAGTTGGCAATCAATAAATCCGACCCAGCCGCTAAATCTTCAAAGTCTTCTAAATCTCCAATCGTGACGGAATCCACAGGTAAATCGTTTAAGATGGGAGAGTTTGTCGGGGTTACTGCCGCTTGAATTTCTGCTCCCATATCTTTCAATAACCAGCAGGTTTGATAGAGCAAATCCGGTTCGAGAGCTAGAGAAATCTTTTTGCGACCGAAGAAGAAATGAGTATCTAAAATTGCATCTTGCAATTGTTTGCGCTGGCGGCGATATTTTTCGGGAACGGCATCAAAAGTATGGGGAACATTTTCTAATTGAACGATTTGGGATAAACGCCAGAGAAAATCATCCACCGAGGCCAATCCCGACAGCCTTGGAAAAACTTGATATTTCGTGCCAAATCGCTCTTCTAGGCGTTGTGCGGCTTTCTCCATGCTATTGCCGATCGCAAGGGTAAAACGCGATTCTCCCAACCGTTGCAACTGTTCCAAGGACGTTCCCCCCGGCGTGACGGGGTTAAAATCATCCTCGAGGTGTCCGTCTAGAGAACCGGAGAGATCGGGAAGACACAGAGGCGTTAAGCCAAACTCCGTGACGATTTCTTTGATTTCTTCCACATCTCCGGGGGATAAGGAAGGTCCGGCCAAAATTGTCACTTGAGTTTGACCGGACGGGATGGTGTTGTTGTCACCTTCTAAAGCAAATTCTGTGGCCACTGTTTCCGCGATCGCCGCCGCGTAGCCGTCTTGCAAAGACCCTTTATAATCCGGCGTGGAAACGAAGATAATGGGCAGGGAATCCAGTTCGGGATGTTTGGTGCGAAAGTTCTGGAGAATGCCCTTCATGTCATCCCCGCGCGTTTCCGTTAGTCCTGTCGTGAGCAAGCAAATCATTTCCGGCTTATTCTTCTCAACCAAGGTGAGAATTGCCTGTTCGATATTATCTTCGCCTCCCAAAATCGTGCTCACTTCAGTCATGGCGGTTGTGGCAACGGGAATGGCTTCACGAAAGTGACGGACTAAAACTACTTTTGCAAACGCCGTACAGCCTTGAGAGCCGTGAAAGAGGGGGACAGTACCTTTAAGTCCTAAAAAAGCTAAAGATGCACCCAAAGGAGAACTTAATTTTAGAGGATTGACAGCGACAGATTTCCGGGGAGTTACAACAGTAGTCATGATAGCGAGGGGAATTAAGGGCAGTGGAGCGGGCATCTTGCCCATTAATCAAAGCAATTAGGACTGAACGCCAACGACAACTTGAGGTTTAGCCGGTGCAGGATAGCTTGGAGTCGGGGAATAATTGGAAGGATATTCCTCCCAAGGCGCGGGTAAGCGAACTTGCTTCCAAATCGGGCTGTGGAGTGCCTCGTCCAACTCTTTCGCCATCTCGATCATGCCCACGTAACCTGCATAGGGATGATGGCGTTCTTGGTTGATATCGAGGAAAGGAATACGAGCTTTGAGCGCCGTATATTGATTCCGTCCCCCCGCAATCAGCATATCTGCATTCGTTTTTTCAATCACTCGCAATAATTCCGGTGGGCTGCCCTTACTTAAGGTCAAACCATCGTCACCCAGTAATTTTTTGATGCGAGCTTTATCCTCTTCCGTACTTTTCTTCGTGCTGGTGGCAACCACTTTGATGCCTAAATCTTGTGCCGCAGAAATAATCGACCAGCTTTTCACACCTCCGGTGTAAAGTACGACTCGCTTGCCTTTGAGACGTTGGCGATAGGGTTCGAGGGCAACATCGAGAGCGGCGGTTTCTTCCGCAATGAGATTCTCTACCCGTTCTTTGAGAGCGGGATCGCCGAAATGGTCGGCAATGTGACGCAATAAATTATTGATATCGGCAATCCCATACAGAGATTCTTCAATGTAAGGAATGCCATATTTTTTCTCCATCTTCTGCGCCATGTTGATCAGTGCCTTGGAGCAGATCATGACGTTCAATTTGGCGCGATGGGCATAACAAATTTCTTCGTAGCGAGCATCCCCGGTAATCTTGGAAAGGACGCGAATACCCACTTTTTCTAGTAACGATAGGACTCCCCAAAGTTCCCCCGCGATATTATATTCGCCAATTAAATTAATATCAAAAGGCGTGGTTTCTGCGGGTTCTCTCGAACCGACAACGTGGTCGAGTAAGGCTTCGCCCCCCAACTTATTGCCGATGTTTTTCGTGCCTGAAAAACCGGGGGAATGAACCGGAATAACGGGAGTATCCCATTTCTTCGTCACGGCCTCGCAAACGGCATCGATATCATCGCCGATGAGGGCGGGGACACAGGTGGAATAAACAAAAATTGCCGGCGGATTGTAGCGTTTAATAACTTGGGAAAGTCCCTTATACAGTTTCTTTTCGCCACCAAAAATAATATCGTTTTCGCTTAAATCCGTCGTGAAACCCATCTTATAGGTCATCGGTCCTGAAGAGAGACTGCCGCGACTGTTCCAAGAATTTCCCGAACAGGCGATCGGACCGTGAACGAAGTGGGCGGCATCGGTGATGGGCACGAGGGCAATGGAAGCTCCGTCAAAAGCGCAACCGCCTTGTGCTGCTCCGGGTTTCGCCTGATGCTTGCAGGCTTTATTTTTCCCTTTTTTATGATGGTCTTTTTTGTGTTCGCAACCTGTGGCGAGCAGTTCGGCGACCTTGCGTTTGGCGTTCATTGGACTGAGGAATTAATAACTGATAATTGATAGCAGAGCAGAATAAAGAAGTTATGGGTTTCAAAGTTTTTCGCTTCAAAACCCATAACCTTTCCGTGGGGGAATTAACGGATCAAGTCAAAGGAGATGTCCGTTTTCGCCGGGATGATGGTGTTGCGATCCAATTCATCGAGAATCGTGTTCACAATCCAGTTGTGCATGTTGAACGCACCTTGATAGCCCAAGGTGGAGTAACGGTGCATGTGGTGGCGATCGAAGATAGGATAGCCGATGCGAACTAAGGGGGTGTGGGTATCGCGCCACAGGTACTTACCGTAGGAGTTACCGATCAACAGGTCAACAGGCTCCGTGAACATCAGAGAGCGCAAGTGCCACAGGTCTTTTTTGCCCCAAACTTTACCATCTTTACCGTAGGGGCTGGAATCTAACAGGGCTTGTGCTTCTAGTTCAAATTCGGGGTTGCTGTTGGTGACAACGATGTGAACGGGTTCTGCGCCCAATTCAAGCAAGAACTGAGTTAAGCTCAAAACATGATCGGGATCGCCGTAAAGTGCAATCCGCTTGCCATGAATCCAGGCTTGAGAGTCATTGATCGCATCCATTGCGCGACCGCGTTCTTTTTCTAACTCTTCGGGAATGGGTTTGCCCGTTACAGCAGAGAGTTTCATCAAGAACTCATCGGTACCGCGAATACCAAAGGGGCGGAAGTTATAGGTGGGTTGTTCCCATTCTTTGGTAATATATTCTTGAGTCTTGCTCGTGCTGTATTTTTGGAAGAAGAAAGCACCTTCAGCATTAATGCTATCGGCAGCATCTTCTAACTTGGTCAGCCCGTGATACATTTTGAACTCGCCAGTGTTGGGAGAATCAAAAGTGTCGGTATTGTCCGAGAGAATGGTATAATCAATTCCGAACAGCTCGAGCATGCGCTTCAACTCCCGCAGGTTACCGACGTAGGGGTCGAAACCGAGGTTGAAGGTGAACTTGCCGTTAGTCGTGTCTTTTTTCTTGCCTTCTGTCAAGCAGGTCAAGATACCCTTGAGCATATTGTCATAACCCGTGATGTGAGAGCCGACAAAACTGGGGGTGTGAGCGTAGGGAACGGGGAAGTCTTGGGGAATAGAACCTTCATTCTTCGAGGTTTGGATGAAAGATCCCAAGTCATCTCCGATAACCTCTGCCATACAGGTGGTGCAGAGGGCAATCATTTTGGGCTTGTAGAGGGCGTAGGCATTAGCAAAGCCTTCAACCATATTTTTCAGACCGCCGAATACTGCCGCATCTTCCGTCATGGAGGAGGAAACGGCTTGGAACGGTTCTTTGTAGTTCCGGGTCAAGTGGGAGCGGAAATAAGCCACACAACCTTGAGAACCATGAGAGTAGGGCAAGGTGCCTTCGAACCCAGAAGCGCAGAAGAGAGAGCCGAGGGGTTGGCAGGCTTTAGCTGGGTTAACGGTTAGGGCTTCGCGAGCGAAGTTCTTTTCGCGATAGTCCCAAGATTTCGTCCATTCGGCGATGCGAGTGACTTCTTCGGGATCGTGAGCGCCTTCAAATTGACGCTTGTATTCAAAAAGGTCTTGGTATTGGTCTTCTTGGAAAAGTTCGACGTGATCTTGAATTCGGCCGGGTACAGCAAGGGGTTTTGGAGCTTGGATTTCGTCGTTGTTTTGAGTCATGATGGTCTCCAAGGGATTGTAGGGTAAGGGAGTGTAGGGTTGTAGGGGAGAAGGGTTGGGCAGAGAGCGCCCAACCATTGAGCCTTGCGATCGCAGCAGTGGCTTAAGCTGCTTTCTAAGCGGCTTTTTTCCAAGGAGCGTCGATCAAAGCCCAACTGGGGTTATTGATCGCCAAGTCCATATCGCGAGCGAAGACAGCAAATCCGTCGTAGCCGTGATAAGGTCCGGAATAATCCCAAGAGTGCATTTGGCGGAAAGGTACGGCCATTTTTTGGAAGACATACTTCTCTTTAATACCGGAAGCCACCAAGTCAGGCTGCATTTTCTTCGCAAATTCCTCGAACTCGTAGCCCGTTACGTCATCATAGATAACCGTAGCGTTGTCAGCGTAGTCAGCAGTCCGCTTGTAGTCATCGCCGTGACCGAATTCATAACCGGTACCGATAACTTTCATTCCCAAATCTTCAAAAGCAGGGATGATGTGACGGGGACGCAGACCACCAACCATCATCATGACGGTTTTGCCTTCTAGGCGAGCGCGATATTTTTCAAGAACTCCGTCCATTTGGGCTTGGTACTTGGCGATAACCTGCTCGGCTTTTTCTTGGATGGTTTCGTCAAATTTAGCAGCAATCTTGCGGAGAGATTTCGCGATTTGAGAAGGTCCGAAGAAGTTGTACTCGAGCCAGCCGATACCATACTTCTCTTCCATATGACGGCAGATGTAGTTCATCGACCGATAGCAGTGGATGAGGTTCAACTTCGCCAAAGGAGTCATGACCACTTCGTTGAAGGTACCATCTCCAGAGAAATGAGCGATGACGCGCAAGCCCATTTCTTCGAGGAGCATGCGAGAGGGCCAAGCGTCTCCACCGATGTTGTAGTCTCCGATGATGTTGACATCGTAGGGTCCGGGTTCAAAACCGTCGGGAGTCTTGCGATACTCGTCGGCTTTGGGGAACACGTAGTCGCGAACGGTGTCGTTAGCGATGTGGTGTCCTAAAGATTGAGAAACACCCCGGAAACCTTCGCAACGAACGGGAACGACGGGCTTAGCGGTTTCTTTGGCTTTCTTCTTCGCAACGGCTTCGATATCATCCCCGATTAATCCGATAGGACATTCGGATTCAATCGTGGTACCTTGACTTAAGGGGAAAAGAATTTCGAGTTCGTCGATGAGTTTCGCCAGTTTCTTGTCACCGCCAAAAACGATGTCGCGTTCTTGGAAATCGGAGGTGAACTGCATCGTACCGAAGGTATCAACGCCAGTGGTACCGATATAGTAGTTACGACGACCAGACCAAGAGTAGTAACCGCAACCCACAGGACCGTGGCTGATGTGGATCATGTCCTTAACAGGACCCCAAACCACCCCTTTCGCTCCTGCGTAAGCACAACCACGAGTGGTCATGACACCGGGGATGGATTTACGGTTGGATTTTACGCCACAATCGGATTTGCCTTCTTCGTAAACGTTGAGGTGCTTGGCACGTTTCTTGCGGGCTTTCTCGGGATAGGCTTCGAGTACCTCTTCGACTAGGGCCTTCCTTTCTTCTACTGTTGCCATAATTCTTCTCTCTACTTGTAGGGTGGTAGGGGTGGGGGGAGTAGGGTGCGGAAAATATCTCGCACCCTAGGGAAATTAAGCGGTTGCTGCTGCTTTAGCTTTGTCAGCTTCAACAGCTTTGGTGTACTCGTCTTCACCGCCGAGGATACCGAAGTCAACTAAGAGTTCTTCGAGTTCGTCCATGGTGATCGGAGTGGGGATAACCAAGTTCTTGTTATTGGCGATCTTGTTAGCGAGTTGACGATATTCGTCAGCTTGGGGGTGATCGGGAGAATATTCGATTACGGTCATGCGGCGCAATTCAGCTTCTTGAACCTGCTTGCTGCGAGGTACGAAGTGAATCATTTGGGTGCCGAGGCGACGTGCTAATTCTTCGATCAAAGCAACTTCGTTCTCAACGTTACGGCTGTTGCAGATTAAGCCGCCCAAACGAACGCCACCGGAGTGAGCGTACTTGAGAATACCGCGAGCAATGTTGTTAGCCGCGTACATCGCCATCATTTCACCAGAAGTGACGATGTAGATTTCTTGGGCTTTTCCTTCACGAATGGGCATTGCGAATCCACCGCAAACAACGTCACCCAATACATCGTAGGAAACGAGGTCGAGATCTTCGTAAGCGCCTTCTTCTTCTAAGAAGTTGATAGCGGTGATGATACCGCGTCCAGCACAACCTACACCAGGCTCGGGACCACCAGACTCAACGCAACGAACGTTGTTGTAGCCATCGAGGAGAACTTCTTCGAGTTCCAAATCTTCAACAGAACCGAGTTCGGCAGCCAAGTGAAGAATGGTGGTTTGTGCTTTACAGTGAAGCATCAAGCGGGTAGAATCAGCTTTGGGGTCACAGCCGACGATCATGACGCGCAGGTTTTCGGAAAGAGCTGCGATGGTGTTTTGGGAGGTGGTGGATTTTCCGATACCGCCTTTTCCGTAAAATGCAATTTGTCGCATGGTAGTTGATCTCGCTTAAACTGAATAAAGGTACAAAAACACAGGAGTGGATTTTCAACTCTTTGAGGCAGTGACGATTGGTCTGGTGTGGGAATGATATTGTGGGAATGATGTTGTGGGCATGACTTGGCAGAGTCTTCCTCAATCTTCCTCAATCTTCCTCAGTTAGGGGATTACGTCCCTTGCGAACCCTCGATCGCTGCCTCGGAGTTCTTTTTCCTTTTTGGGGAAGGTCAGGGGATTCGTCGGCGAATCCGAGTCAAGAAGCGTTACGCCGGAGGCGATCGCTCTTGGTTATTCATTTGCATTTTGTTGTTAGTTATTGGTTATTAGTTGTTGGTTGTTGGTTATTTCTTTGAAAAACCAACCTGTTGATATTGCTTACGCTACTTTGGCTTATACGGCTTCGACGACTAGGTTTGGAGAAATGCTCTCCCGCAGGCGGGCTTCGATGGCAATTTTTAGCGTTTCAGTGCTGCTGGCACAACTTCCGCAGGCACCTTTCAGGATGACTTGAATGAGGTCGCCATTGACATTGTAGAGTTCGACATCACCGCCATCAGCAGCTAGAATGGGCTTGATTTCTTCTTCTAAAACTTGTTGGATGAGGGCAATTTTTTGGATGGGAGTAAGGGTTTTGGGACGGTTGGCAGCGGCTAATTCTTGGGCTGCTCTTAATGCTTCTGCTTCTTCCCGTTCTCGATCCTCCCGTTCGATGTCGATGAAGAGGTCATCGATGTCAGGGAGACAAGAACCGCAGCCGCCGCCTGCTTTGACGTAGTTGGTTACTTGCTCTGTGGTCTCAAGACTATTTTCTCTGATAATCCGTTTTACTTTTGTATCAGAAATACCAAAACAGCGACAAATTAACGCACCTTCATCATCTTCATGGTTGTCGAGGGGGATGCCTTTATAGGTATGGATGGCAGCCTCTAAGGCTTCTTGACCCATCACGGAACAGTGCATTTTTTCTTCTGGCAATCCACCTAAAGCCTCGGCAATGTCCCGGTTGGTCATGGCGAGAGCATCATCGACATTTTTGCCCTTGAGCAATTCCGTCAGCATGGAAGAAGAGGCGATCGCGCTGGCACAGCCAAAGGTTTGAAATTTCGCGTCTTCAATCGTTTGCGATTCTTCATCAATTTTCAGGTGCAATCTCAGGGCATCACCGCAAGCAATACTGCCCACTTCCCCTGTCACCACTTTTTCGCCATCGTTGCATTCATCGGTCGCAATTTTACCTTGATTGCGGGGTTGATGGAAATGCTCCATCACTTCGTCAGTATAATTCCACATTTTCAGTTACCAATTGTCAGTTAACAGTTATCAGTTATGAGTTACCCGTCGTTAGCGAGTGAGGACGGCTTGTTCTTGTTCTTGCAACCAGTCCGCATCGTCGCTGTTAAAGGGAGAGATGGCGCGCAGGCGTTCGACGACTTCTGGCATCACTTCGAGGACGCGATCGACTTCTTCTTCTGTGGTGTAGCGAGAAAGGCTGAAGCGGATCGAACCGTGAAGGACGCTGTAAGGTAATCCCATTGCCCGCAGGACGTGAGAAGGCTCTAAGGATCCCGATGTGCAGGCAGAACCCGACGAAGCACAGATGCCGTGGCGATCGAGGTGAAGCAGGATGGCTTCCCCTTCAATGTACTTGAAGCCGATATTGGTAGTATTGGGCAGGCGCTTCTTGGGATCGCCATTCACGACTGTGTTGGGGATGGCTTTGAGAATACCCTTTTCTAAGCGATCGCGCAGGTGACTCTCGCGATCGACGTTGGCAAGATGCGCCTCGGCTAGTTCGGCTGCCTTCCCTAATGCAACGATACCGGGAACATTCTCCGTACCGCCGCGACGACCCCGTTCTTGATGTCCGCCAACTAACAAGGGACGGAAGCGCGTGCCGCGTCGGACGTAGAGTGCGCCGACTCCTTTGGGGGCGTGGAGTTTGTGACCGGAAATCACAAGGAAATCGATGGCACTATTTTTCATGTTTAAGGGAATTTTCCCGGCAACTTGCACCGCATCCACATGAACTAACGTATCGTATTCCTTGGCCATCTGAGCGATGTCTTCCACCGGGAAAATCGTTCCGGTTTCGTTGTTTGCATACATTATCGAAACCAAAGCCGTATTACCCGTTAAAGCTGCTTCAACTTCGTAGAGATCCAGTTGTCCGCGCTCGTCAACGGAAAGATACGTAACGGTGTAGCCTTCTTTTTCCAAGCGACGGCAGAGATTTAAAACGGCGGGATGTTCGACTTGGGTGGTAATGATATGGCGGCGATCGGGTCGTGCTAACAGGGCAGCACGAATGGCTGCATTATCCCCTTCAGTGCCGCAACTGGTGAAGATGATTTCGCTATCTTCGGCTCCCAGTAAGGATGCAACCTGTTTGCGGGCAGTTCTCGTGGCTTTGCCGACTTGTCCCCCGAAGGTGTGCATGCTGGAAGGATTCCCGTAGTACATCGTCAAATAAGGGAGCATTGTCGATAGTACTTCTTCATCAATACGAGTCGTCGCATTGTTATCGAGATATATGCAGTCTTTCATGGTGTTTCCCCTAGCAATTATCGTTAGGTCAAGATTCTTTCAGGCAAGATTCTTTCGGTCAAGATTCTTTTAATTGTGAAGTGCTTGTTGGGTTTCCTTGCTCGACCCAATCTACAAAACTAAGTGAATTAATTATCCAAAACGAGGGTTCTCAGTGCTTGCGAATTAACATCAAACCCAATATTCGTGTTAGAGCGCCGTCTCTTGAGGGCGAGAATCGCAAGCAATATATTTACCAATTGTTCGAGAAGTCATGGAGTTAATTAACGGGTACTAACTGGATTGTGAGAATTAGCTTGGGTTAATTAACTGGGGGAAGGTTCTGTTCGGATTTAAAAATGACTTTCGATTCTTCGCGACTTACGAAGGAATTAAGCAGCTTGCTTTTGCTTTTGCTTTTGATATTCTTCGTAGAAATCTAAAGCAGCTTGGTTAATCGTATCATAGGTTTCAAAGGTGGCAACTCCGGCTTCTTCGAGCTTCTCTTTAGGACAGTCGCCGATTTTGGAGACTAAAACGCCTTTACAGTCGGAAATCGCTTTAACAATCTCTTCAAGAGTTGCAGCCTCGCCGTAACCGCCTTGACAGTACAGATCGATTTTCCGGTGTCCGACAAACTTCGCCTCGCGACCGTCTACCTCGAAGATTTGGAATTCTTTGGCATGACCGAAGTGCTGGTTGACGACTCCGCCACCTTTGGTAGCAACGGCAACTAAGATTTTCTCGGACACTTTAGCAGCTTTTTCAGCAGCGCGCTTAGCTTTTGCCGCAGCTAATTTATCTTTCTTCTCTTTAATGCCGGCATGGACTTCTTGGCGTTTTTCGAGATCGTATTCAGGTGCCATTTCCATGAACTTATCTTTGGTGAATTCTTGAGAGCGATCTTCTCCCAATAACCCGACAGCATCGGCGCGGCACTGGCGACAGTGGCGCATCATTTTCATGTTGCCAGAACAAGCATCTTGCAGGGCTTTGAGTTCCTTGGGATTGGGTCCGCGCTGACCGTTCAAGCCAAAATAAGTGCCGTGTTCCGGTGCGGAGATTAAGGGCATGATATTGTGCAAGAAAGCGCCATGAGAGCGAATGAAGTCATCCACTTCTACGAGATGCTTGTCATTGATGCCCGGAATCATGACCGAGTTAACTTTACAGAGAATATCGTGTTCCCGTAAGGCTTCCAAACTTTCGCGCTGGCGATCGAGGAGGATTTTTACCCCGTCAACACCGTTGTAGCGCTTGCGGTTGTAACGTACCCAAGGATAAATTTTCGCGCCGATTTCGGGGTCTACCGTGTTGATCGTTAACGTAACGTGGTCGATGTTGATGTTTTTAATCTTATCGACGTGGTTGGGAAGCATTAAACCGTTCGTAGATAGACACAGTTTAATATCGGGAGCTTTTTCGGCAATGAGTTCAAAGGTGCGGAAAGTCTGCTTGGGGTTGGCGAGAGGGTCTCCGGGTCCTGCAATTCCGAGAACGGTCATTTGCGGGATTTTGCCGGCAATTACCATCACTTTATGTGCGGCTTCTTCCGGGGTGAGAACTTCGCTAACTACACCAGGACGACTTTCGTTAGAGCAGTCATATTTCCGATTGCAATAGTTGCATTGAATGTTACAGGCAGGAGCAACGGCAACGTGCATCCGTGCATAATGATGATGTGCTTCTTCACTGTAACAGGGGTGCTTTTCGATGCGCTCGCGCATCTTCTGGTCTTTGATTTCTTGAGGGGTTGTAGAACTACAACCGCAGCCTCCACTGGACTTCTTAGCCTTCTTGGTGGTTAAAGGAGTAGATGTAGTGGTTGTGGTAGGGGTCAGGGTCGGGGTGCTAGTTAACATTGAATGAATTCCGTGGAAGAAAATTTGTAGCTACGAAAAATGCGATTAAAGCGTTGAATGAGTTATAGCATGAGGCTTTTCAGTGGGAATATGAGGGGATGGCGGTCAAGTTGATTGATATAATCAAAAGGTACTCAAATTCTGAAAGCCTTCTTCCACGGGGTTCACAAGATTCTAAAATATTTTTGCGGGACGGGGGATGAGTATTTTTGCAAAGGGGGGCGAGTATTTTTTAAGGTTGGGGTCTGGTTTTTGTGCACTCAATGGCAAAAGTAGATGAAATAAGACTTTGAGGGCATTTTCTGCCCGACAATGACTTTCTTTAATTTTGTACTCAACGCTTCCCTTTCTACTTTTTTTGACCTCCTGCTTCTCGATCGCTGTACGCCTTACTACCCTTCAAAAAAAAGACTGGAGTAAGCTCCCAATGCCACTCCAGTGCTATCACGGAATTCAATTCTGTATCTAATTTAACACTTTCCTTGGTGCTATCAATCGCCTACTTTGCGAAACAAACTCAATTCGCAAAAATGTAGCGTTGATAAGCCTTTGAGCCTTGTTTTGCCCGGCGATCGCCGAGTGCAAAAAAGTCGTTTCTCCGGACATCTCTAAATTTCCTTTAAATCCTTGCTATACAAGGCTTTACTCCTATTTTGCAAAATACTCGCTCCCCCACTAATCAATACTCGTTCCCTGTTAAAAAAAAACCCGTACCCCATACCCAAACTTTTTTTGTAAACGCTTCAAAGGTAGAGATTGATTGCATTGCTGCGATCGCGATCCCGATCAATTAGAGGTGCTAATTAATCTAATCGAAATGAACTCAAGTTCGCCCAAATCGAGGGCTTGATAAAAAAAACAAAACCCAGCGCCCCCCTATCCCGGAATTCAATGTCACAGTCGTGTCCTCTTCCCAAATCCGTAAACGTTAAGAAAAAGCGAACGTTTTTCCTAACGCCGCCTATCTTTGCTAAAACAAAGCAAACATTA